>NZ_JAAGPM010000069.1:0-41135 GCF_017104865.1 Burkholderia sp. Ac-20349 | reverse complement strand
CTTATCGGCTGTTAATTTTTAAAGAGCGTTTCTGCGAGGAACTTCGTGTTTCTCAGCAGCGCTGCGTTTTCAGCAGCAGAGAAGCGAGATTATGAACCGTGTTTCGCATTTCGTCAACAACTTTTTTCACTACATCGTTGCGACTGCGGGGTTCAACTTCCAGGCCAGTGGCGCGCTCCAGACTCCAGCACACCGCCAACCCTGCTTCCCTCTCCCGCGCCGTGTTTCCGTTAGCGCGAAAGAGGCGTGATTGTAGGCAACCTCTTCGATCTGCGCAAGGGGTTTTCTCAAAAAAATTTAAGGCCCCGCACGCTACCGCGTGCGGGGCCTTATATAGAAGCAGCCGAACCGTCAGCCCACGCGCGCCTGGCGCGCGACGATCTCCATATAGTGATCGAGATCCGGCGTCACCTTGCCTTCTTCCTTCGCCGTATCGTCCCAGCGGCGCAGACGCAGCGCGTCCTTCGCGAACGGGCGTTGCAGGAACGCCGCCGTCTCCTCTTCGCTGAAGATGCCGCCCTGCAACGCGAGGCTGCGCACCGAGTCCGGCGACAGGCTCTCGAAGTAGCCGGCGTCCGTGCGGCACAGGCAGCGCTTCGCGTCGACATGCAGCCGGATCGGCTCCAGCACCGCGTCGGAAAACAGCGGCCGCAGGAACGGCAGCACGTAATACTGATGCAGATCGTCGATCCCTCGGGCGCTCGGCGTCTCGCCCTGGCGATTCAGCAGATGCCCGAGATCGTGCAGGAACGCCGCCGCGACCAGCGCGTCGTCAGCTCCCGCCTCTTCCGCCAGCAATCCGCTCTGCAACGCATGCTCGAGCTGCGTGACCGGCTCGCCGCTATAGGCCACATGGCCATGCTCGCGATACAACCCGTGGATCTCTTCCACCGTCAATGCCATTCGTTCACTCCCAAGGCAGCGAAAACGTCTTCAGGTTCGTGAAGCTCTTCATCGCCTCCTGAACGCCTTCCTTGTAACCTAGCCCCGAATCCTTGATCCCGCCGAACGGCGACAGCTCGATCCGGTAGCCGGGCACTTCCCATACATTCACCGTGCCGACGTTCAGCTCGTTCACGAACCGCACGACCGCCGCCGTACTGTCCGTACAGACGCCCGACGACAGCCCGAACGCCGTCCCGTTGCTGATCCGGATCGCGTCGTCGATCGTGTCGAACGTGATCACCGGCGATACCGGGCCGAAGGTCTCCTCGCGCACGATCGTCATCGACGGATCGACGTTGTCGAGCACGGTCGGCGCATACAGCGCGCCGCGCCGCTCGTTGCCGGTCAACAGGCGTGCGCCCTGCGCGACCGCTTCGTCGACCCGCGCCTCGAACAGCCGCGCCGCTTCCTCGTCGATCACCGTGCCCATTTCGTTCGCGGGATCGAACGGATCGCCGTACTTCCATGCGCGCGTCTTCTCGACCAGCAACTCGGTGAAGGCGGGCGCGATCGAACGCTGCACCAGCATCCGCTTGACGGCCGTGCAGCGCTGGCCTGAATTCCGGTACGAGCCGAGCACCGCCAGCGACGTCGCGCGTTCGAGATCGGCATCGTCGAGGACGATCAGCGGATCGTTGCCGCCCAGTTCCAGCACGATGCGGCGGTAGCCGGCCCGCGCGGCAATCGCCTTGCCGATCGCCACGCCGCCCGTAAAGGTAATCAGCGACGCATGCGGATGCGTGACGAGTTCGTCTGCGATCTCGCGCGGATCGCCGGTCAGCACCTGCAGCATCGGCTCCGGCAGCCCGGCTTCGACCAGCAGGTCGGCCAGGTAGAACGCCGACAGCGGCACCTTCTCCGACGGCTTCAAGATCACGCGGTTGTTGGTCGCGATCGCCGGCGCGATCTTGTGCGCCACCTGGTTCATCGGATGATTGAACGGCGTGATCGCGACGATCACGCCGTCGAGCGGCTGCCGCTGCGAAAACACGCGGCGCGCCTTGCCGTGGGGCGTCAGGTCGCACGAGAAACTCTGCGCGTCGTCGCGCAGCGCCTCGATTGCCGCAAACTTCAGCACATCGGCAACGCGGCCGATCTCGTAGCGGGAGTCCAGTTTCGACAGGCCCGATTCGAGCGTGATCAGGTCGGACGCTTCCTCGGTACGCTCGCGCAACAGCGCGGCCGCGCGTTCGAGGATCTGCGAGCGCTCGTAACGCGTGAGCTTCGGCCGATACGCCATCGCGTAGTCGAATGCCGCGCGCACATCGTCGACGCTCGCCAGCGGCACCGTGCCGACGCGCGTGCCCGTGTATGGGTCCATGACGTCGAGCGTGCGTTCCCGCATCGCGCGCGTGCCGCACCAGCGCAGCGCCTCTGCGCGAAACGCCGGGTGATCGTGTCGGGGATGAGCCATCATGTCGCGACCCGGTTCAGCACGAAATCGAACACGTCGAAGTTGCGCGGGCGACGCGCGGGATCGAGCGGCTCGATACGGCGATTGAACAGCAGCGGCACTTCCTGCTCCGACACGCCGCCATGCGAACGCAGCGGCACCGTGAGACCCGACAGATCGTGTTCGCGCTCACGCGTGCCGAGCGTCATGTCGCGGCGGCCGATCACGACGAGATCGCCGATCCGGTCGGCCGGCAGCTCGAAACGTGCGGCAGCTTCCGCGTTGTCGAGCACGAGCTCGACGCCGTCGAGACTGCCGACGCGCCACATCGCCTCCGCCCGGTCGACACCCGGCGCCAGATAGATGGTCGCAAACGAACCGAGCGCGCCATGGTGCACGACGTACGGATCGGTGATCGGCAGGATCACGCGCGCAGCCTGCGCGCCGTACCAGCCGTCGAATGCGTCCTGCAGATAGATGACGTTCGGCCGGCCCGTCGCGGGATCGTGCTTCGCGTTCATCCCGTGATCGGCCGTGAGCCCGATCACCCAGCCGAGCGCGTCGAGCTGCGCGAGATAGCCGTCCATCATCGCGTAGAACGCGTTCGCGCCGGCACTGCCCGGCTCGCACTTGTGCTGCACGTAATCGGTGGTCGACAGGTACATCAGGTCGACCTGGCGCGTCTGCGCAAGCCGCACGCCGGCCGCGAACACGAATTCGGACAACGCCGCGCTGTAGACGTCCGGCGACGGCAGGCCTACCCAGTCGAGCACGTCGACGATCCCGTTTTCCGCGAGATTCGCCTGCGCGGCCTTCTCGGCCGAAAAGCAGATGCCGTTCATCTGCCAGCCGAGCAGCCGGCGCAGCTTGTCCTTCGCCGTCACGACGGCAACCCGCGCACCGGCGTCGGACGCCGCCGCGAGCAGCGTGCCGGCCCGCAGGTAGGCCGGGTCGTTCATCATGACTTCGGCACCGCGCCCGCCGTCGGCGGCCGGATCCCAGAAATAGTTGCCGCAGATCCCGTGGACCGACGGCGGCACGCCGCAGACGATCGACAGGTTGTTCGGGTTGGTGAAGGTCGGCACGACGCAATCGCCACGCCAGGCCGTGCCTTCCGCGATCATCCGGCCGATGAACGGCGCGACGCCCGCTTCCACCGCCCGTTCGAGATAGTCGTACTCGCAGCCGTCGACGCAGACGACGACGGTCGGCTCGACCGGCAGCCGGTAGTGCCGGCCGTTGACGTCGACGGAACGTCCCGCGAGATCCGTCGAAGCGCCCGCTGCCGATGCTTCGCCCGGTTGGCGCAATGCGAACGCGGCGTTCATGATGCCACCCGCTTGCCGCGCGGCACGCGCGCAGCGATCAGCAGCAGCGCCGCGAGCGACGCGCCGAGCATCAGCAGCGACAGCGCCGATGCCGGAAGGTAGTAACCGCGCTCCACCTGGCCGATCACGACGATCGGCACGGTCGCGAAGCCGGGCGGATACACCGTCAGCGTCGCGCCGAGCTCACCGAGCGACAGCGCAAAGCCGAGCGCGAGGCTCGCGCGCAGCGCCGGCACGAGTTGCGGCAGCAGCACGCGGCGCAGCACCATCGCGGGCGGCGCACCGAGGCTCGCCGCGGCTTCGCGCAGCACGGTCAGTTCCGGACGCAGCGCGGCGGCCGCGCAGCGATAGCAGAACGGCAAAATCAGCGCGAGCTGCACGAGCACGACGATCGCCGCCGAGCTCGACAGGTCGACCGGCTTCTGGTGATACGCGATCAGCACCGCAAGCCCGAGCACGACGCTCGGCACGCCGTTCGGCACCATCACGAGCGCGTCGACCACCGCGCCGAGGCCGCGCCGGTCGCGCCCTTCGAGCGCCAGCGCAAGCCACAGCCCGAGGATCGTGCCGACCGCCGACACGCCGAAGCCGATTTCCAGGCTCGTCAGCAGCGCGTCGTATTCCGGCGACCCGAGCCGCTCGAACCAGCGCAGGCTGTAGCCGGCCGGCAGAATCGTGCCCGACCACTGCGTCGACACGCTCGACAGCGCGACGACGACGACAGGCAACACGAACAACCAGAAGCACGCGAACGCGGCCAGCGCGAGCGCCGCGCGCGACGCATGCTTGAGCACCGTGTCGCCCCAGCCGATCTGGTGGCGCGGCACGGCTTGCCCGATACGAAATTCAGCGGACATCGTTCCCTCCCGTCGCACGCCGGTTCACCCGGCGATAAACCGCATACAGCGCCAGCGACAGCGCGAGCATCACGACCGCGCCGGCCGACGCGGTCGGCAGGTCGAGGTCGACGGTCGCGCTGCTGTAGATCGCGACCGGCAGCGTCACGAGCCGCGCGCTGCCGAGCACCAGCAGAATCCCGAACTCGTTCAACGTCAGCAGAAAGCACAGCACGGTGCCGGCGGCGATACCCGGCCACGCGATCGGCAGCACGACGCGGCGGGCGAGCATCCAGCCGGACGCGCCGAGGCTGCGCGCGGCTTCGATCAGCCGCAGGTCGAGCGTCGCGAACGACGCGAGCGTCGGCCGCACCACGAACGGCGTATAGAACACGGTCTGCGCGAGGATCACGCCGCCAATGCCGAACAGGAAGTCGAGCGGCGGATTCTCGAGATGGAACAGGTGCTGCAGCGCAATGCTGATCGAGCCCTGCGAGCCGTACAGAAAGATCAGCGTGAACGCGACCAGGAACGACGGGAACGCAACGTACAGTTCCAGGAAGCGCGTGACGAGCGACGCGCCCGGAAACGGCTTGAAGAACAGCAGCGCAGCCAGCAGCACGCCGAGCACCGACGCGGTGCCGGCACTCGCGAACAGCACGCCGAGCGTCGTCAGCATCACGTCGCGCGTGTCGGGGTTGCCGAAGAACGTGCGGTACGCGGCAAAACTCAGCCCGTGGTCGCCCGATACGCTCAGCAGCACGAGCCGCACCAGCGGATAAACGACGAGCGGGCCCAGCAGGAGGATCGCAAGCGCGGCCAGGTGCAGGTCGCCCATGCGCTTGCGGCGCCGCGCAGCGGCGGCGTGCGCGGCGGCCGACGCGAGCACGTGCGGCGGCAGGCCGGCTTCAGGGCTCGATAAGGACGACATCGTCTGCCTCGCAATGCAGGGAAACGCGCGCACCGCGCTCGGGAGCCGCACCGCGGCCGCGTTGCATCGTGACGCGCACGGGTTCGTCGGGGGCCGCATCGATCGTGACCGCGATCGACAGGTCCGCGCCCTGCCATTCGACGGACGACACCGTGCCGTGCAGCCCGCCCGCAGCGGGCGGCATCACGGTCAGGCGCTCGGGGCGCACGCAGGCCACCTTGCCGCGCACTTCGTGGCGCGGATCGCCGAGCGGGAAGATCACGTGCGGCGGCAGCAGGTTCGCCGGGCCGAGATAGCGTGCGACGTAGCCGTCCTGCGGCGCGTCGTACAACTGCTGTGGCGTGCCGAGCTGCGCGATATGGCCGTCGCGCATCAGCAGCGCGCGATCGGACAGCACGAGCGCGTCGTCGCGGTCGTGCGTCACGCAGACGACGGTCAGGTTCGGCAGGCGCTCGTGTAGCGCCTTCAGTTCGCTGCGCACCGATGCGCGCAGGTTGGCGTCGAGCGCCGACAGCGGCTCGTCGAGCAGCAGCACGTCCGGCTCGATCACGAGCGCGCGCGCCAGTGCGACACGCTGCTGCATCCCGCCCGACAGTTGCGCGGGCAGGTGATGGCCCGCATCGCCGAGCTGCACGAGCTTCAGCGCGTCGGCAACGCGGCGCGTCACTTCCGACGACGCCATGCCGCGGGCGCGCAGCCCGAATGCGACGTTCTCGAACACCGACAGGTGCGGGAACAGCGCGTAATTCTGGAACAGCAGACCGAGATTGCGCTTGTGCGGCGGCGCATAGGTCAGGTCGCGTCCGGCAACGGTCAGCGTGCCGGTCAGGCCATCGGCCTTCACGAACCCGGCGATGAAGCGCAGCAGCGTGGTCTTGCCGCAGCCGCTCTTGCCGAGCACCGTCAGAAATTCACCGGCACCGATCGACAGCGACAGATCTTCCAGCACCGTGCGTGCGCCGTAGCGCACGCTCAGGTGTTCGATCTGCACGCCGCCCGGCGCGCCGGACCGCAGCGTTGCTTGCGGTTCGGCGGCGCCGAATGCGCCGGGATGGGTCAGGGTGGTTTCCACCGGGTTCATCCTCTTGCTCACAAATACAGGCGGCGTGCGCCGATCACTTCGGCTTGACGACGTCGAGCTGCTTGCCCGAGCTGCCGATCACGTCCTTCTTCCAGCGCTCGATCCACACCGGCTTCTTCGCCATCACCTGGGTCCAGTCGACCGGGATCAGCTTCACGCCCGCGATCGCCTTCTTGACCGCTTCGCCGTTCTTGCCGGCCAGCGGCACGTCCGTGCGGCCCGGGATACCGTACATGTCCGGCACCTTCGACTGCACTTCCGTCGACATCAGGTAGTCGATCAGCTTCTTGCCGGCGTCCTGGTTCGGGCCGCTCTTGATCAGGCCGATGCCGTACGGGAGCTGGAACGTGGTCGGCTGGTCGCCATCCTTCGCGGCCAGGAAGATCGGCTTGACGGACAGCGCGCCGTGTTCGGCATCGTCGAGGTCCATCTGCAGGTCGCCGTTCGCGACGCTGATTTCGTTACGCGACAGCAGCACGTTCAGGTAGCCCGTGCCCTTCGTGTGGAACTTCACGCTCTTCGACAGTTGCGCGAGGTAGTCGAACGCCTTGTCCTCGCCCATCAGCGACGTCGTCAGGATCAGCACGGCCATCCCGTCGCCGGCCGTGGCCGGGTTCGAGTACGCGACCTTGCCCGCGTAGGCCGGCGACAGCAGGTCGCCAAACGTCTTCGGCTGGTTCTTCACGACGTCCGGGTTGATCGCGAACGAGAAGTAGTTGTTCACGAACGTTGCCCACGTGCCGTCTTCAGCCTTCGCGATGGCCGGCACGTTCTTGTAGTTCACGCTCTGGTACGGCTGCAGCAGGCCCATCTGGCCGGCTTGCTGAATGAACGGCGGCAGCGTGACGAGCACGTCGGCCTTCGGCGAGTTCTTCTCGATGTTCGCGCGGTTGACGACTTCACCGCTGCCCGCCGTCACGATGTTGACCTTGACGCCTTCCTTCTTCTCGAAAGCCGGCAGCACATCGCGATAGAGGTTCTCGAGACCGTCTGCCGTATACAGCACGACCGCGCTCGCCGCATGGGCGGGCAACGCGGCGCCCATCAGACCGGCGACGCTGGCGGCCAGCGCAAGCTTGCGGAACGCGCCGGCAGCGGCGCGCGAGGGTTTCTGCAGTGTCATCTGACTTCTCCGTAGGCGGAACACCAAATGGCCGGGGGCACGATCCGGCTCTCCTGTTATCTCCGGGCAAGGCCGATCGACGGCCCGCCTCGCCGCCGCGCTGAGGTTAGGTTTTGCGCGGCAAGCGAAGGATCACAGCGTTCGATGACAAACCCGTGACGAATACCACAATTTCCAAAAAATGACACATTTTGCCAATATCATGCAAGTCATTCAGAAATGCCGCCCGGCGTTTCTTCCTACCTTTGCAGAGGAAAACCATGTCCGATCCGATTCTTCTTACGCCCGGCCCGCTCACCACGTCCGCCACAACCCGCCACGCAATGCAACATGACTGGGGCTCGTGGGATGCCGCTTTCAATGAACTGACGGCCAGCGTCTGCGCGGATCTCGTCGCGATCGCGCACGGCGGCGACGAGTACGTGTGCGTGCCGATGCAGGGCAGCGGCACGTTCTCGGTCGAAGCAGCGCTCGGCACGCTGGTGCCGCGCGACGGCGTCGTGCTGGTGCCCGACAACGGCGCGTACTGCGCGCGCATCCTGAAGATCCTCGGCCGGCTCGGTATCGAAGCGATCGCGTTGCCGTTCGGCGAGGACGCCGCCGTCGATCCGGCCGCGATCGAAGCCGCGTTCGCGCGCGAGCCGCGCATCACGCACGTCGCGCAGGTGCATCTGGAGACGAGCGCCGGCATCCTGAACCCGCTCGACGACATCGCCGCCGTGTGCCGGCGCCACGGCAAGCGGTTGATCGTCGACGCGATGAGCTCGTTCGGCGCGCTGCCGATCAAGCTGGCCGGCAGCGGCATCGATGCGCTGATCTCGGCAAGCGGGAAATGCCTCGAAGGCGTGCCGGGGATGGGGTTCGCGATCGTGCGGCGCGATGCGCTCGACGCGAGCGAAGGCAACTCGCCGTCGCTCGCGCTCGATCTCCACGATCAGTACGCGTATCTGCGCAAGACGGGCCAGTGGCGTTTCACGCCGCCGACGCACGTGATCGCCGCGCTGCGCGCCGCGCTCGACCAGTATCTCGCCGAAGGCGGCCAGCCGGCGCGCGGCGCGCGCTATGTGGACAACTGCCGGACGCTGGTCGAATCGATGCACGCGCTCGGCTTCACGCCGTTCCTCGATGCGAGCGTGCAGGCGCCGGTGATCGTCACGTTCCACGCGCCCGACCACCCGGCCTACGATTTCCGCCGCTTCTACGACGCCGTGCGCGACGCAGGCTTCATCCTGTATCCGGGCAAGCTCACGCAGCTCGAGACGTTCCGCGTCGGCTGCATCGGCGCGATCGACTCGAACGATATCCGGCGCGCGGTCGCGGCAATCGCACAGGCGGTCGAGTCGCTCGGCATCGCCGTGCAGCGCGCATAAGCGCGGCACGACGCTAGCCGGCAGACCCGCCGGCACACGCAAACAAAAAAGCCCGGCGGCCTTGCGGCTGCCGGGCGAACGCACTGGATGTGCGTGGAGCCGGTGCTTACAGCTCGATCCGCTTGATGTCGCCGACCACGAAGATGTACGACGCCGCGCCAACCAGCGCGATCACACCGATGAACACGAGCGCGCCGACGAACGACCCGGTCGACGCGACGATGAAACCGACCACGAGCGGCGTGACGATCCCGGCGAGGTTCGCCGCGAAGTTGAAGATGCCGCCCGTGACGCCGAGCAGGCCGTCCGGCGCGATGTCCGACACGAGCGTCCAGCCGAGTGCGGCCATCCCTTGCGCGAAGAATGCAACCGACATGATCGCGATCACGGCCTCGTTGCTCTGCACGTAGTTCGCGAGAATGATCGTCGACGCGAGCAGCAGGCCCGCGATGATCGGCAGCTTGCGCGCGAGGTTCGCGGACTTGCCGCGGCGCAGCAGCCAGTCGGAGAAAATCCCGCCGAACATCACGCCGACCGACGCGGCGATGAACGGCATCACTGCGAAGAAACCGATCTTCAGCCAGCCCATGTGACGCTCGGTCGCGAGGTAGGTCGGGAACCAGGTCAGGAAGAACACGAGCGTCGAGTTGCCGGCGAACTGGCCGAGGCAGATGCCCGCGAGCTGGCGCTTCTTCAGCAGCTTGCCGGCCATCGCCCAGCTGAATGCCTTCTGCTCGCCCTTGGCGCCCTTGCCACCTTTTTCGCCGTCCTTGCGCACGCCGTGCACCAGGCCGCCGCCCGCCTCGATATAGGCCAGCTCCTCCGAATTCGCGCCCGGATGGTTGCGCGGCTCGTGATAAAACTTCCACCAGACCAGGCCGAACACGATACCGATCGCGCCGACGACCCAGAACAGCGAGCGCCAGCCGAATGCCCCCATCAGCGCAAACAGCACCGGGCTGAAGAACGCGAGGCCGATGTACTCGCCGACGGTGTAGGTACCCGTCGCCATCGCACGCTCGTTCTGCGGGAACCACGTCGCGACGACGCGGCTGTTGGTCGGGAAGCACGGCGCCTCCGCGATGCCCAGGCCGAGACGACAGGTGAGCAGCGTCGCGACGCCGGGCACGAAGCCCTGCAGGAACGTGCACAGCGACCACAACGTCATCGACCAGTAGTAAGTGACCTTGCTGCCGAAACGGTCGAGAAAGAGGCCGCCGGGCACCTGCGCGGCCACATACGTCCACGAAAACGCGGAAAACATGATGCCCATCACGGCCGCGTTGATGCCGAGCTCCTTGGTGAGCTGCGGCGCAGCCACCCCCAGCACCGTGCGGTCGAGATAGTTGATCATCGTGCCGATCGCGAGCAGCGCGAGAATCTTGTAGCGCGCCGAGGTGCGCCGGACGGTGCCGGACGCCTGCGCCGGCGCGGCGCTCGTGTGGGTGGTGTGCTGCATGGTCGTCTCCTGGTCTCTCTTTCTGGAAGGGGGTCAGCGCGCGACGAGCGACTGAAAGTGATCGAACATCCGCTCGGCGTCGGGCGTGCGTCCGGTGAAGATCTCGAACGCGTCGACCGCCTGGTAGACGGCCATCCCGCCGCCCGGCAGCGTGGCGCAGCCGGCCGCGCGCGCCGCGTGGATCAGTTCGGTTTCGAGCGGGAAATACACGATGTCGGCCACCCACATGCCCGCGTGGAGCAGCTCGGCCGGCAGCGGCAGGCCCGGATGCTTGGCCATGCCGGTCGGCGTCGCGTGGATCAGGCCCGTCGCGGCGCGCATCGCGTCCGCGAGATCGCCGCCCTGCACGACGCGTGCCGCGGGGAAGCGCTGCTGCAGCTCGGCCGCGAGCGCGGCGGCGCGCGTGCCGTCGACATCGAAAATCGTCAGTTCGGCCGCGCCCATCTGCAGCGCGGCGTGCGCAACGGCCGCGCCCGCGCCGCCCGCACCGAGCTGGACGACGCGTTCGAGCGACGCGTCCGGCAACCCGCGGCGAAACGATTTCGCGAAGCCCGACCAGTCGGTGTTGTGGCCGATCCGCTTGCCGTCCTTGAACAGCACGGTGTTCACCGCGCCGAGCGCACGCGCATCGTCCGACAGCGCGTCGAGGTGCTCGATCACGCGCTGCTTGCACGGGTGCGTGATGTTCAGGCCGTTGTAGCCCATCCGCTGCGCGGCATCGAGCAGTTGCGGCAGGGCGTCGACGGTCACGCCGAGCGCGTCGAGATCGATGCGCCGGTAGACATAGCCGAACCCCTGGCGGAATCCTTCTTCCTCGTGCATCGCGGGCGACAGCGAGCCGCCGATGCCCTGGCCGATCAGGCCGATCAGAAACGACGGGCGGCTCATCGTGCGGCTCCCTGCGCGAACAGCGTCGCCAGACGCTGCAGCGCGAACACGTAGCCTTCGGTGCCGCAGCCGCAGATCACGGCTTCGGCCACCGCCGACACATAAGAATGGTGACGGAACGCTTCGCGGCGATGCACGTTCGAGATATGCACTTCGATCACGGGCTTCGCGATCGCGGAAAGCGCGTCGGCCAGCGCCACCGACGTATGCGTATAGGCGGCCGGGTTGATCACGATGCCGTGCGTGTCGTGACGCGCGGCATGCAGCCAGTCGATCAGCTGGTGCTCGGCGTTCGACTGACGGAAGTCGATTTCCAGCCCGAGCCCCTCGGCCGCCGTGCGGCAGCGCTGCTCGACGTCGGCGAGCGTTTCCGCGCCGTAGATATGGGGCTCGCGGGTCCCCAGCAGATTCAGGTTCGGGCCGTTCAGCACCAGCACCTTGTGCTTGCTCATGGTGATTCTGCTCCTAAAACAGGGGCGGACCGTGACCGGCATCGCCCCGAAGACATCGGAATTTGGCGCTAGTGTGCGCCCGGGAAGGCAAGCTGTCTTTTCGGGTTTTCGCTAATTTGTACCACCTAGTTAGTTTGTACAATACGCATCACTAGCCCAGTAAATTCGGGATATGGCGCGCACCAGGAATTCAATGACTGGTTCATTCAGGGTCGGTTCGACCGACGCCATGCCCCGCTCATCCGCAGGATTCGCCCATGCAGCGCTCGATCGCCACCGTGTCACTGTCCGGCACGCTCGCCGAGAAACTCGCCGCCATCCAGGCCGCAGGCTTCGACGGCGTGGAAATCTTCGAAAACGACCTCGTCTATTTCGATGGATCGCCGGCCGACGTCCGGCGCATGGCCGCCGATCTCGGCCTCGACATCGTGCTGTTCCAGCCGTTTCGCGACTTCGAGGGCGTGAGCCCGGCCCAGCTCGCCCGCAACCTCGACCGGATCAAGCGCAAGTTCGACGTGATGCATGCGCTCGGCACCGACCGCATCCTGGTGTGCAGCAACGTGTCGGCCGACACGATCGCCGACGACGGGCTGCTCGTCGACCAGCTCGGCGCGCTCGCGGAAGCCGCGCGGCAGGCCGGCGTGGTCGCCGCGTACGAAGCGCTCGCGTGGGGCCGCGTCGTGAAGCGCTACGGCCATGCGTGGACACTCGTGAATGCGGTGAACAGCCCGCATCTCGGCCTGGCGCTCGACAGCTTCCACACGCTGTCGCTCGACGATTCGCCGGACGCGATCGCCGACATCCCCGGCGACCGGATCGCGTTCGTGCAGATCGCCGATGCGCCGAAGCTCGCGATGGACGTGCTCGAATGGAGCCGCCACTACCGCTCGTTCCCGGGTCAGGGCGACTTCGACCTCGCACGCTTCACCGCGCGCGTGATCGAGTCGGGCTATACGGGGCCGCTGTCGCTCGAGATCTTCAACGACGGCTTCCGCGCGGCGCCGACCGCGATCACGGCCGCCGACGGCCATCGCTCGCTGCTCTATCTGGAAGAACTGACGCGCGAGCGGCTCGCGCAGGACGGCCGCGCGCCGGCCGCCAGCCAGCCGCTGTTCGCCCCGCCGGCGCCGCCCGCGCACGTCGGGTTCCAGTTCATCGAATTCGCCGTGGACGCGCAGGCGGCGGCGACCGTCGGCGAATGGCTCGGCCGGATGCGCTTCCGGCTCGCGGGCCGGCATCGGTCGAAGGACGTGACGCTGTTCCAGCACGGCGCCGCGTCGATCGTGCTGAATGCGGAGCGCGACTCGTTCGCCGATGCGTTCTTCCAGCAGCACGGGCTGTCGCTGTGCGCATCGGCATTCCGCGTCGACGACGCGAAAGTGGCGTTCGACCGCGCAGCCGGCTTCGGCTATGCGCCGTTCTCCGGCCGCGTCGGGCCGAACGAACGCGTGCTGCCGAGCGTGCAGGCGCCGGACGGCAGCCTCGAGTACTTCGTCGACGAAGCGCCGAACGCGCCGACGCTGTACGAATCGGACTTCGTGCTGACCGACATCGACGGCCCGAGCGAAGTCGGCCCGCTGACGGGCATCGATCACGTGTGCCTCGCGCTGCCGGCCGACGCGCTCGATACGTGGATCCTGTTCTTCAAGACCGCATTCGGCTTCGAGGCCGAGCGCAGCTGGCTCGTGCCCGACCCGTACGGGCTGATGCGCAGCCGCGCGGTGCGCAGCGCCGACGGTTCGGTACGGATCGCGCTGAACGCGTCGGTCGACCGGCACACGGCGGTCGCCGAATCGCTCGACCGCTACCACGGCACGGGGCTGAACCACGTCGCGTTCCGCACGGACGACATCGTGAAGACGATCGCCGCGTTCGCGGCCGACGGCATTCCGTTCCTGCGCATTCCGCCGAACTACTACGACGATCTCGCCGCCCGCTACGCGCTGCCGGACGAGCTGATCGACACGCTGAGCACCCATCACCTGCTGTACGACCGCGACGAACACGGCGGGGAGTTCCTGCACGCGTATACAGAACTGGTCGACAACCGCTTCTCGCTCGAGATCGTCGAGCGGCGCGGCGGATACGACGGCTACGGCGCGACAAACGCGGCCGTGCGGCTCGCCGCACAGGCGCAGCGCAGGAAATAAGGGAAGGAACTGAACCGGGATTTCGGGGCCGAATCGCATTCGCAGCCCGCGGTTGCCCCAAAGGGCCACATCCCACGCGCACCATCGTGGTGAATCGCGCGGCGGCGCACCCGCCCGCGCGGCTCACCGCGATCGAGCCGGAAACCGCATTCCATATGGCGTTACATCCCGTAACCCATACCGCAGCGCAGCATCCCGTCGCCCACCGTGGTTTTAAGAATCGCTTAAGTCTTCGACGGCACCATCCGCAACCAGTACCCCATGGTTATCTTGAAAAGGAGGAAAGCGATGAGCGCCGTAGATGCACCCGCGGGCCGCCAGGCCGCGCCCCCTGTAAAGAAGACGATGCTGCGCCGCCTGCTCAGTCATCATGAAATCGCGACGCTGCTCGTGCTGCTGCATGCCCCGATCGGCGCGAATGCCAAACCCGAACTGCCCGCGCTGCAGGAAGCCGGCCTCGTCGAGATGGTCAAGCTCGACGCCGATACGACACCCAGCTTCCGGCTGACCGAAGACGGCACCGCCGTCCTGAAGGGGCTCGGCTACCGCTGAGCCGCCGTTTTCACCCTTTCCCGTTTTCCCGCATCACCCCCGATCCCAGCGACTCGCCGGCCCTTTCGGCGTGTCGCGTCACCCTGCCCGCTCCTGCAGCATCAACCGGTATTCCGTCGGCGTCACGCCGACCGTCGCCTTGAACTGGCGCGTGAACGCGCTGTGATCCGTATAGCCGCATAGCGCCGCGACATCGGTCACCTTGTCGTGCGTGACGAGCAGCGCGGTGGCCGCATCGAGCCGCGTCTTCAGCAGCACCTGGCGCGGCGTCAGGTGGAACACCTTGTGGAAGTAGCGTTCGAGCTGCGCCACCGACATCCCGGCCATCTGCGCGAGCTGCTTCAGGTTCAGCGGCTGCACGTAGTGATCCTGGATGTGCTGGACCACGTCCGCGAGCTTGCTGTACGCCGGATGCGAGCCTTCGTGCGCCTTCAGGTCGCGCGAGATGCCGGCGAGGCCGACGACCTTACCCGCCGCATCGCGCAACGGCTCCTTGCAGGTCAGGCACCAGCCCGGCTGGCGACCCGGATACAGATGCAGCTCGAGCTGATCGATCAGCTGCTGGCCGGCGTTGATCGTCGCCATGTCCTGCTCGAAATAGCTGCGGCCGAAGCGGCGCGGAAACACTTCGTCGGCCGTCTTGCCGAGCAGGTCGCGCTTGTCCTTGTAGCCGCAGCGCATCGCCAGCGTGCGATTGACGATCGCGTAGCGGCCGCTCGCATCCTTCACGAAGAACGCGACGTCCGGCAGCGCATCGAACACCGGTTCGAGCAGGCGGAAATGCGCAAGCATCGCGCCGAGATCGGCGTTGTCGGGCTGGTAGCGCAATGGTTCGGACAGGCTCATGGGCGGTACGGCAAGCAAGGTCGTCATCCCGGCAACCGCATGGCGAGTGGCAGATGGCGTCGATTATAGAAGCGCCCCTTCGATCGCGTCGTGCCGATCGCGGGGCGGGCAAGTTGGCGGAGGCCGCCGCATCGCGCCGCCGATCGGTCGGCATCGTCACGCGATATACCGCATACGTTGCGTGCGCAACCACTGCGCTGCGCATGCGGCGGCCGGCCGCGTATCCGCTTGCGTCAGCGCGGCAACCACGCATGCGCCGATGCCGACATGCCGCGAGCGCACTGGCTCACCCGCGCACCGGCACGGCGCGCCCGAACTCGCCAGCATAAAAATGCGAACGTGCAGCGTCTTGGCGCGTTTGCGCATTCGGCGTGACGAAATCGGCACATATCAGGGTTATCGACGATATGCCGATATCGTCGCCGGCCGCGCACCGAACGCGCAAGACGCACGCATTTTCGCTACCTAGACTTTGCTTCACGGTCACGAGACGACCGCCCGCCGCGGCAGCAATCGGCGTGCACGGCCTGCGGCATCGGCCATCACGCACGCCGATTCCGGCACAGCCCGGGCAGCACGCGGCAAGCACGCACGGCCCTCGCATCGGCCTGCCGACCGAACCGTCTCGCCCGGTTTACCGGCGCCGGCCCGCCAGCCGGCGGCGGCCCAACCACGCCATCAAGGGGAAGTGAAAGTGAAGCTGAAGGTATCGCACGTCGCGCTGGCCGCTGCCTGCGCACTGTCGGGCGCGCACGCCATTGCCGCCGACGTCGTCAAGATCGGTTTCGCCGCACCGCTGACCGGCCCGCAGTCGAACTACGGCACGGACATGCAGAAGGGCGTGCAGCTCGCGATCGCCGATTTCAACGCGACGCGTCCGACGATCGGCGGCAAGCCCGTCACGTTCCAGCTCGATTCGCAGGACGACCAGGCCGACCCGCGCACCGGCACGACCGTCGCGCAGCGGCTGATCGACGACAACGTCCGCGGGATCATCGGACACTTCAACTCGGGCACGAGCATTCCCGCGTCCGACCTGTACGATCGCGCGGGGCTGCCGCAGATCTCGATGGCCACGTCGCCGCAATACACCGCGCGCGGCTACAAGACGACCTACCGGCTGCTGACGAGCGACGCGCAGGCGGGCCGCATCGTCGGCACGTACGCGGTGAAGACGCTGCGCTTCAAGCGCATCGCGATCATCGACGACCGCACGGCCTACGGCCAGGGCATCGCCGACGAATTCGCAAAGGCCGTCGAGGCAGCGGGCGGCACGATCATCAAGCGCGACTTCACGAACGACAAGGCGCTCGATTTCTCCGCGATCCTGACCAATCTCAAGGGGATGAACCCGGACGCGATCTTCTACGGCGGCGGCGACGCGCAATCGTCGCCGATGATCCGCAAGATGCGCCAGCTCGGGATGAAGTCGGCGTTCGTGACGGGCGAGATGTCGCGCTCGCCGACGTTCCTGAAGGTCGGCGGCGATGCGGCCGAAGGCGCGATCGTCTACATGGGCGGGCTGCCGAAGGAGAAGATGCCCGGCTTCGCCGGCTACGCGGCACGCTACAAGGCACGCTTCAACGAAGACGTGATCACCTACTCGCCGTACTCGTATGACGGCACGATCGCGCTGCTCACCGCGATGAAGGACGCGAACTCGACCGACCCGAAGGTGTACACGCCGTATCTCGGCAAGGTGTCGGTCAAGGGTGTGTCGGCGCCCAGCATCGCGTACGACGCGAAGGGCGACCTGAAGGATGCGCCGGTGACGATCTACAAGGTCGAGCACGGCGCGTTCAAGCCGGTCGACACGATCGCCGGCAACTGATACGCGAGACCCTGCCCCGCGCGGCGCGTCAGCGGCTCACCGGCCGCCCGCGCCGCGCGCGCTTTTGCTTCGGCTTCGGCTTCGTGATCCGAAGCGTTCCTCGGCGCGCACCCGCGCGCGCATTTTGCGCTCCTGTAGAATCCTCCCACCCGCTTTGACGCATCGCCCCCGCCGCACGCCACCCCGGTGCAGCGGTGCGTGTTTCGTGCCTCACCCGGCACGCGGCACGCTTCGACGATGCAAGCCGCGCCTTGTCAGTCCATGCCGATAGCGGGCCCTGGAGACGCAGCACCGACAACAACATTCGAAAACCGATCGTCCTGACCATGCAAGCTTCCGAATTGAGCGGCGTGCCTCGCGCCGCCGAACGTGCGCTCACGCGCAGCGACTACAAGACCCTTGGCCTTGCCGCACTGGGCGGCGCCCTCGAGTTCTACGACTTCATCATCTTCGTGTTCTTCGCGCCGGCGATTGGACAACTGTTCTTCCCGCACGACATTCCCGACTGGCTGCGCCAGTTGCAGACGTTCGGCATCTTCGCGGCCGGCTATCTCGCGCGCCCGCTCGGCGGCGTGATCATGGCGCACTTCGGCGACCTGTTCGGCCGCAAGCGGATGTTCACGCTGAGCGTGCTGATGATGTCCGTGCCGACGCTGCTGATGGGCCTGCTGCCGACCTACGACACGATCGGCATCCTCGCGCCGGTGTTGCTGCTGCTGTTCCGCGTGCTGCAGGGCGCGGCGGTCGGCGGTGAAGTGCCGGGCGCGTGGGTGTTCGTGTCCGAGCACGTGCCGTCGCGCCACATCGGCTACGCCTGCGGCACGCTGACCGCGGGCCTGACGGCCGGCATCCTGCTCGGCTCGCTCGTCGCCGCCGGCATCAACAGCCGTTACTCGACCGCGGAAGTCGGCGCGTTCGCGTGGCGCATCCCGTTCCTGCTCGGCGGTGTGTTCGGCCTGTTCTCCGTGTACCTGCGCCGCTGGCTGCATGAGACGCCGGTGTTCGCCGAGATGAAGGCGAAGAAGGCGCTCGCGGCCGAGATTCCGCTGAAGGCCGTGCTGCGCGACCATGGCCGCGCAGTGATCGTATCGATGGTGCTCACGTGGATGCTGTCGGCCGCGATCGTCGTCGTGATCCTGATGACGCCCACGCTGCTGCAGAAGCAGTTCCACCTGACGCCCGCGACGACGCTGTTCGCGAACAGCATCGCGACGCTGTGCCTGACGGCCGGCTGCATCACCGCGGGTTCGCTCGCAGGCTGGATCGGCGCGAAGCGCGTGCTCGGCATCGGCGGCCTCGGGCTGGCTGCGTGCTACTACCTGCTGTTCGTGCAGGTCGCGGCCGACGCGTCGACGCTGCCGCTCTACTACGGGATCGCAGGGTTCATGGTCGGCACGATCGGCGCGGTGCCGTTCGTGATGGTCAGGAGCTTCCCGGCCGTCGTGCGCTTCTCCGGCATCTCGTTCTCGTACAACGTCGCGTATGCGATCTTCGGCGGTCTCACGCCGGTGATCGTGTCGCTGATGATGAAGTCGAATCCGCTCGCGCCGGTCGTGTATGTCGCCGCGATCTGCGTGCTCGGCGCGATCGCCGTGCAGTTCTCGAAGGATGCGAAAGAGGATCCGTCGCACTGAGCGGCGGCGCGCCGGCGGTTGCCGCCCGTGCGGCGAGCAATCGCGGTGCGTGACCGGTCGCCGGCACCCCTCACCGGCGATCCATGAACAAAGGGCCGAACCCCGCGATATGCGGGATTCGGCCCTTTCGTATTTGCTTCAGCGGTAATTCAGCGGAAGACGCGCTACGCGCTCAGCGCAGGCTGCCGTACGACGAACTCGGCCGGCGCAGCGCATCGATGCTCGCGCCGCCCGCGCCCGTGACGAACAGCAGCAGGAAGCCACCGGCGATCGCGATGTTCTTCCAGAAGTGGATGACCATGTCGTGCTGGACCGCGGCGTCCGTCGCGTCCCAGAAGTTGTGCCCGACCATCGCGGTCGCGACCGTATAGAACGCCATCAGCAGTGCGAGCGGTTTCACCTTGTAGCCGACGATCAGCAGCAGGCCGCCGAGCGCCTCGATCGCGACCACGACCGGCGCCACGTACTGGGCGAACGGCACGTTCAGCCCACGCAGGTAACCAATGAAATCGCCGTAGCCGATCAGCTTCATCACGCCGCCCCACAGGAACAACGCCGCCAGCGCCAGGCGCGCGAAAAAAATGACGCCGGAATCGACGGAACGCGTCATGCCTCTCTCCTCGTATGCAATTCGGCCGACCGCCCGGAGCACACCCGGGCCACTCGGCGCCGCGCGACCCAGCGGGGCCCGCGGCAAATGGGCCAGCATAGACAGAGTTTCGGCCGTGTCCAAGAAAAAGGTTGTAGCAAATCTTTACACGGCGGCCACCGCGCGGCCCGAAGGCGGCGAGTGGGAAAAGGCGTTTAGCCCGCGTCGCTCAACAACACGCCCTTCTTGAAGATGAAGCAGCCGTAGCCGCGCAGCTCGCCGGTGACGATCACCGCGTAGGCCTGCTGCGCGCGCTCGTAGAACGCGAACCGGTCGACGCCCGCGAGCGGCACCGCGCGCCCTTCCGCGCGGTCGATCTCGGCCTGCACCTCGCGCTGCACGGGCGGCAGCGCCGCCGCGTCGCCGACGACTTCCATCCGCCAGGCGGGCGTGTCGACGAACGTATCGAGCGGCAGCACGGACAGCACCGCGCGCACGACGCGTGCCGAGTCGGCGCCGTCGATCCGCAACGCGCGGCCGACCACCGTGTGCTCCGCGACGGATTCCGCCGGGAAATTCGCGTCGCAGATCGCAATTTCGTCGCCGTGGCCCATCGCGCGCAGCGTGTGCAGGATGTCGGCGTGCAGCAGCGGGTCGAGATTCTTCAGCATGTCGGCTAGTCTCCGGGATCAGGAACAAACCGCATAACGTTACCCGATCCCGGTGACCGCCGGGCATGCGTCGCTCGCGTCACGACGCTGCGGCCGGCATTTCGTCGATGAAACCCGTGATCGACGCGAGGCGGCCCGACGCGTCGACCGTGCCGAAGTCCGAACCCTTCACGATCGCCGCACCGTCGGGCGACACGAGCGCCCACGAGAATCGCAGGTGCTGGCCGAACCCGTCGACATCGGTCGTGCGGCGGAAGCGGAATGCAGGGAAACGCGCCTGCACGGCCGCGATCATCGCGTCGATGCCCGCGTGGCCGTCGCCGGTCATCAGCGGATCGCGATAGGCGGCGTCGCCCGCATAGGTCGCATCGATCAGCGCGCGGCGGCGCGCGACGTCGGGTTCGTTCCAGGCGTCGAAGTAGCGGTCGATCAGGACGGCGTGAATGGACGAAGCGGATTGGGCGGTGTTCATGGCGAGGCTCCTTGTGTCGATGAGAGGACGCGGTGGCGAACGTGGCGTGTTTCGTGTTCGCGTGCAGTCATCGTCGCCGGCCTCGCACGGGCGGTCGATTACGTGCGGGGTAAGGAAATCGCGCCGGTCGCTTCGAGCCAGTGACCGCTCCACACGCCGGACATGACCCGCCATGCAGCAAGCTCCCCTCATCGTGGACATCCCGCCGACACTTGCTCCGCCGCAATGAAAACGGGCGCCCTCGGGCGCCCGCTTCGTCTGGCGGCAGCGGCAGCGCGCGTCAGGTCACCGGCGCCGGATTGAACAGTGTCAGCGCATTCGCGAGCTTCCATTGCTCGGCCCACGTGCGGCGCTTGCCGCTCGCGACGTCGAGCATCAGCCGGAACAGTTCCCAGCCGGTGTCCTCGATCGTGGCCGCGCCGGTCGCGATCTGCCCCGCGTCGAGATCCATCAGGTCGTGCCAGCGGCGCGCGAGATCGCTGCGCGTCGCGACCTTGATCACCGGCACCTGCGCGAGGCCGTACGGCGTGCCGCGGCCGGTCGTGAAAATGTGCAGGTTCATCCCGGCCGCGAGCTGCAGCGTGCCGCAGATGAAGTCGCTCGCGGGCGTCGCCGCGTACAGCAGGCCCTTCTGCTTCGCGCGATCGCCAGGACGCACGACGCCGGCGATCGGTGCGCTGCCCGACTTCACGATCGACCCCATCGCCTTCTCGACGATGTTCGACAGGCCGCCCTTCTTGTTGCCGGGCGTCGTGTTCGCGCTGCGATCGACGCGGCCGCGCTGCAGGTAGCGGTCGTACCAGTCCATCTCGCGGATGATCTCGCGTGCAACGTCCTCGTTCGCCGCGCGCGACGTGAGCTGCGCGACGCCGTCGCGCACTTCCGTCACCTCCGAGAACATGATCGTCGCGCCCGCGCGCACCAGCAGGTCGGCCGCGAAGCCGACGGCCGGGTTCGCGGTGAGCCCCGAGAACGCGTCGCTGCCGCCGCACTGCACGCCGACGACGAGATCCGACGCCGGGCATGTCTCGCGGCGGCGGCGGTTCAATCGCTCGAGATGCGATTCGGCCATCTTCATGATCGAGTCGATCATCGAGTTGAAGCCGACGTGCGCGGCATCCTGCAGGCACACGACACCGCCGTTGTCCGTCGCGCCGTCGGCCGCGACCGGAATCGTGCCGGGCGGCAGCAGGCGCTCGGGCTGCAGCTTCTCGCAGCCGAGGCTCACGGTCATCACCTCGCCGCCGAAGTTCGGATTCAGGCTGATGTTGCGCAGCGTGCGGATCGGGATGTCGGCGTCGGGCGCGTCGATCGCCACGCCGCAGCCGTACGTGTGCTCGAGCCCGACCACGTCGTCGACGTTCGGATAGCGCGGCAGCAGCTCGGCCTTGATCCGCTTCACCGCATGCTCGACGACGCCCGACACGCACTGCACGGTCGTCGTGATCGCGAGAATGTTGCGCGTGCCGACCGAGCCGTCGGCGTTGCGGAAGCCCTCGAACGTATAGCCTTCGAGCGGCGGCAACGGCGGCGCGGCGCGCGTCGCGAGCGGCAGGTCGTCGAGCCCGGGCGGCTCGGGCATGCGCATCGTGCGCTCGTTGACCCAGCTGCCGCGTCGCAGCTCGACCAGCGCATAACCGATCACCACGTTGTAGCGGACGATCGGGTCGCCGGCCGCGAGGTCGACCAGCGCGACCTTGTGCCCCTGCGGCACGCCTTCGCGCAGCGTCAGCCCGTCGGCGAACGTCGCGCCCTCGGACAAGCCGCCGTCGTTGACGACGATCGCGACGTTGTCGTCCGGATGCACGCGAATGTAGAGCGGGGAAGCAGTCATCGGAATTCCTGAAGGCTAACGGCCATATCGTTAGTCATCATACGACATTCAACCCAAACCGGCGATGCTGCGTAAACCCTTATCCGGAAAGACCCTACTATTTATCTGCCAGCAAACCGCTTGCGTCCCCCCTCCCCTCGTTGTACGATGACATACAACGACATCGCCAATGTGGCTCGTATGCCGTTCCCGACGAACCCAGCACTCGCGCTAGACGGACGACCCAACCATGACTTCACCGCAAGAACTCAAACAGATCATCTCCCACGGCCTGCTGTCCTTTCCGCTGACGGATTTCGACGTCGACGGCAGCTTCCGCCCGTCCACCTACGCCGAGCGCCTGGAATGGCTCGCGCCGTACGGTGCGAGCGCGCTGTTCGCGGCCGGCGGCACCGGTGAATTCTTCTCGCTCACGCAGCGCGAGTATTCGGACGTGATCCGCGTCGCGACGGAAACCTGCAAGGGCAAGGTGCCGATCCTCGCCGGCGCGGGCGGCGCGACGCGCGTCGCGATCGAATATGCGCAGGAGGCCGAGCGCCTCGGCGCGAGCGGCGTGCTGCTGATGCCGCACTACCTGACCGAAGCCAGCCAGGAAGGGATCGCCGACCACGTCGAGCAGGTATGCCGCGCACTGAAGATCGGCGTGGTGGTGTACAACCGCGCGAATTCGAAGCTGAACGCCGACATGCTCGAGCGCCTCGCCGATCGTTGCCCGAACCTGATCGGCTTCAAGGACGGCGTGGGCGAAATCGAAAGCATGGTGACGATCCGCCGCCGCCTCGGCGACCGTTTCGCGTATCTCGGCGGCCTGCCGACGGCCGAAGTCTATGCCGCCGCGTACAAGGCGCTCGGCGTGCCGGTGTATTCGTCGGCCGTGTTCAACTTCATCCCGAAGACGGCGATGGACTTCTACGAAGCGATCGCGAAGGACGACCACGCAACGGTCGGCCGCCTGATCGACGAATTCTTCCTGCCGTACCTGAAGATCCGCAATCGCCGCGCAGGCTATGCGGTCAGCATCGTGAAGGCGGGCGCGAAGCTCGTCGGCCATGACGCGGGCCCGGTGCGCGCGCCGCTCGTCGACCTCACCGACGACGAAGTCGCGGAACTCGACGTGCTGATCAAGAAGATGGGGCCGCAGTAAGCGGCAGGCAGTCAACCGGCACACGCTTCGGCGCGTGCCGGCGCGGAGCCGCGCGTTCGGCCCCGCTTGCGCTCTTCGACGGCCGCCCCGCGCTTCGCGGGCCGGCCGTTTTCGTCACATCTGCGAAATGGTGCCGACGATCCGGTAGCGCAGGCTGCCCAGCCTGAGCCGGGTCGTGGCGATCTCCGCGCCGGTGGCCGAGCGCCGCGCACGCGTGTTCGGATCGCTGGCGAGCATCTGGTCGAGCACGTCGGGATCGACGACTGCGTCGAAGAACCGCCCGATCGTGAGCATCGCGTACTGCTTCGCAGTGGCAAGCTGGCTGTTGGCCTGCGTCAGCGCGTCGGTGCGCAGGCCCGGGTCGCGCTCGTCGATGCTGCGGCGGTGTTTCAGCGCGAACACCAGCGCCTCCATGTCCAGCCTGAACCGCCTGACGGCCTGGCCGAATCGGAGCGAATGCGGATCGGAGCCGGTGACGGGCCGCCCCTGGTTGATCGTCACGTCGAATTCGCTGCCGCCCAGGTCGCGCTGCAATTCGAACAGCGCGTTGGCCAGCACGCGGCCTTCGCTGTATTCCCCGACCTGCGTGCGCACTGACTTCGCGACGTCGCCGACCGCTTTCCACAACCCGGCCGCGAACAGGTGGTCGCCACGTTTGCTGATGTTCATGATGCCGTTCCCTCTTGGTCTTTTTCTGGATCTCTCAGGTTTCGCCTGCGGGTCGGTCGACCCGGGGCTCCGGTACTGTAGGAGAAATTCCGGCGACGCGGAAGACGGCAAGATCAACGACCTCTTTTTCCCCACACAGCGCTGGCGCTCCCCCCGGGGCATCGGATCCTTCCTACCGCCTCGGCACGATCCAGATTCATGACTCACCCGGGTCAAGGCATCACCATCGTCATCAAGTGATGCCATAATTGATGCCTCATTCCTTTCCGGAGGTGCACCATGCGCACTACCTTGTCCCTTGACGACGCCCTGCTCGCCAAAGCGCAGCAATTAACTGGGGTGACCGAAAAATCGGCCTTGGTGAAAGAAGCGCTGCGCGCGTTGATCGCCCGCGAAAGCGCCCGGCGGCTTGCCCGTCTCGGCGGCACCGAACCTGATCTCGAATCCATCCCGCGCCGCCCGTCGGAGCCAGCATGATTCTTGTCGACACATCCGTCTGGATCGACCATCTTCGAGCCGGTGACGTCACGCTCACCGCGCTCCTGGAAACCGAACGGGTACTGATCCATCCTTTCGTCATCGGCGAACTCGCGCTCGGCAGCCTGCGAGATCGCCAGACCGTGCTGGATGCGCTGCGCGACCTTCCCGTCGCCACGTCGGCAACTGACGACGAAGTTCAGCGCATGGTCGATGTCGTGCCGCTTCACGGGCTCGGCATCGGCTACGTCGATGCGCACCTGCTTGCGTCGGTCCGACTGACCGATGGAAGCAAGCTGTGGACACGCGACCGGCGCCTGCTGAGCGCAGCAGACCGCCTGGGGCTCGCCGCGCATCCCGCCCACTGACACGGCGAGATCGGCACGACCCAAACCTGCCAGGCAAAAAAGGCGGAAGCGGCTCACCGGCCACTTCCGCCTTTTCGTTTGTTGCGACCGGCAAGCACTCAGGCTCACCGGTCGCAATGGATCGCGCCCTCAATCGAGGTGCGTCGTCACTCCGCCTTCCCGTCCCGCAGCCGCGGAATCTCAAGCGGATTGCGCTCCTGCAACCCTTCCGGCAGCAGATCGTCCGGGAAATCCTGGTAACACACGGGCCGCAGGAATCGCTCGATCGCGGTCGCGCCGACCGACGTGACCGCCGGGTTCGACGTTGCGGGGAACGGCCCGCCGTGCACCATCGCGTCGCACACCTCGACGCCGGTCGGGTAGCCGTTCACGAGCAGGCGCCCGGCCTTGCGTTCGAGGATCGGCAGCAGCCGGCGCGCGAGCGGCTTGTCGTCGGCGTCCAGCTGCAGCGTGGCCGTCAGCTGGCCTTCGAGCGCGTCGAGCACGCGCGCGACTTCGTCGAGATCGCGGCAACGCACGATCAGCGACGCCGGACCGAACACCTCGTGGCCGAACGCCGGCTCGGCCAGGAACGCCTGCGCACCGACTTCGTACAGCGCGCCGCCGGCCTGGCAGTCGGTCTGCGCCGCCTCGCCCGCGCCGATCTCACGCACGCCCGGCAGTTCGGCCAGCTTGCCGCGGCCGTTGCGATACGCGTCGGCGATGCCGCGCGTGAGCATCACGCCGGCCGGCTTCTTCGCGAGCGCCTGCGCGGCGACGGTTTCGAAGCGGTCGAGATCGGGGCCGTCGATCGCGAGCACGAGGCCCGGGTTGGTACAGAACTGACCGACGCCGAGCGTCAGCGAATCGACGAAGCCCGTCGCGATCGCATCGCCGCGTGCGGCGAGCGCCGCCGGGAACAGCACGACGGGGTTGATGCTGCTCATTTCCGCGTAGACGGGAATCGGCTGCGGGCGCGCGTTCGCGAGTTGCACGAGCGCCATGCCGCCCTGCCGCGAACCCGTGAAACCGACGGCCTGGATCGCCGGATGGCTGACGAGCGCCGCGCCGATCACGCGGCCGGGGCCGACCAGCAGCGAGAACACGCCGGCCGGCATCCCGGTTTTGGCGACGGCGGCGCGGATCGCGCGGCCAACCAGCTCGGACGTGCCGAGGTGTGCCTCGTGCGCCTTCACGATCACCGGGCAGCCGGCCGCGAGCGCCGACGCCGTATCGCCGCCAGCCACCGAGAATGCGAGCGGAAAATTGCTCGCGCCGAACACGGCGACGGGCCCGAGCCCGACTTTCTGCAGCCGCAGGTCCGAACGCGGCAGCGGCGTGCGGGCGGGCTGCGCCGGATCGATCGACACGGCCAGGAAACGCCCGTCGCGCACGACGCGCGCGAACAGCCGGAGCTGGCCGACGGTGCGGCCGCGCTCGCCCTGCAGCCGCGCGACAGGCAGGCCCGTTTCGGCGTGTGCGCGCTCGATCAGCGCGTCGCCGAGCGCGACGATTTCATCCGCGATCGCGTCGAGAAACGCCGCGCGGGCCGCGAGCGGCTGTGCGCGGTATGCATCGAACGCATCGCGCGCGAGTTCGCATGCGCGCTCGACGTCGGCCTGCGTCGCGACGCCGAACGCCGGCGCGTCGATCGGCGCGCCTTTCGACGGGTCGAACGCGCGCAAGGTACCGGCCGAGCCGGCCACCGCGTCGGCGCCGATCAGCATCTCTCCTGTCAGTTGCATGGGGTGTGCTCCGTGGTTCGGGAATGGGTGGCTCATTGTAGCCCAACAGATACGATGTCCGCTCACCATGAATCAATATTCTCGCTCGTACCCGGGCCGGCGCCAAAACACACCAAATCCTTACCAAACGGGCAAATCCTCGAAATACTGACGATTTCGCGTCATCATCCAAAGGGAAAACCCGAGCTTTCTGCCTCTGATCATTGCCAATAAACTGCCACCATGTCATACGACGACATACATTAAAGTGCCTAATCAGACTACCTCTCGCGACCTTCCGCTCGACCTCGCGCGCACCGCGCGCCGGACCGCCGTGCGCTACTGGATCCTGGCGATGCTGTTCGTCGTCACGACGCTCAACTATGCGGACCGCGCGACGCTGTCGATCACCGGCACGCCGATCCGCAAGGCGTTCGGCATCGATCCGGTGACGATGGGCTACATCTTCTCGGCATTCAGCTGGGCGTATGTGCTCGCGCAACTGCCGAGCGGCTGGCTGCTCGACCGCTTCGGCGCGCGCCGCGTGTATGCGGCCAGCATCTTCCTGTGGTCGGCGTTCACGCTGCTGCAGAGCACGATCGGCCTAGGCGGCAGCGCCGCGTTCGCGGTCGCCGCGCTGTTCGCGATGCGCTTCGCGGTCGGCATCGCCGAAGCCCCCGCGTTTCCCGCGAACGCGAAGGTCGTCGCGAGCTGGTTTCCGACCGCCGAGCGCGGCACCGCGTCGGCGATCTTCAACGCTGCGCAATACTTCGCGGCCGTGGTGTTCTCGCCGCTGATGGCGTGGCTCACGCACGCGTACGGCTGGCACCAGGTGTATCTGTGGCTCGGCCTCGCGGGCGTCGCGCTCGCGTTCCTGTGGCTGCGGGTCATGAAGGATCCGGCCGACCATCCGGCCGTGAATCGCGCGGAACTCGAGCACATCGAACAAGGTGGCGGCCTGGTGCGCACCGCCGCACGCGGCAGCAACGGCTCGCGCTCCGAAAGCAGCCGCGTCGCCGGCTGGTACTACGTGCGCCAGTTGCTGTCGAACCGGATGCTGATCGGCGTGTACCTCGGCCAGTACTGCGTGAACGTGCTCACGTACTTCTTCCTCACGTGGTTCCCGATCTACCTCGTGCAGGCGCGCGGGATGTCGCTGCTGAAGGCCGGCTTCATGACGTCGCTGCCGGCGATCTGCGGGTTCCTCGGCGGCGTGCTCGGCGGGATGCTGTCGGACGGGCTGATCCGCCGCGGCGTGTCGCTGACGCTCGCGCGCAAGATCCCGATCGTCGGCGGGATGGCGCTGTCGATGGTCATCATCGGCTGCAATTACGTCGACAGCGAAGTGCTGGTGATCGCGCTGATGGCCGTGTCGTTCTTCGGCAAGGGCATCGGCTCGCTGGGCTGGGCCGTCGTCGCGGATACCGCGCCGAAGGAAGCGATCGGCCTGTCGGGCAGCCTGTTCAACATGTTCGGCAACACGGCCGGGATCGTCGCGCCGATCGCGATCGGCTACCTCGTCGGCGCGAGCGGCTCGTTCAACGGCGCACTCGTGTTCGTCGGGCTGAACGCGCTCGTCACCGTGTTCAGCTATCTCGTGATCGTGAAGGACATCAGGCGCGTCGAATTGCGTCATCGCGACGCCTGAGGTTCGACCACGCAAAAAAAACGGCGGCCGCGTAAAACCGGCCGCCGTTTTTGCATCAGGTATCGGGCGTCAGATCGACGAATGCGCGACGCGCAGCATGTCGTGCACGCCGGACGTCATCAGCGCGAGGAACGCGAGCAGGCCGACGTAGCAGAGCGCATAGGTCGTCTTCGTCTCGATCGACGTCGCGTAGTACACGCGGTTTTCCGGCGCGTCGGGATCGTAGCGCCACGCGCGTTTCAGCTGCGGCAGCGCGAGGATCGCCATCACGATCAGCAGCGGGCTCGGGCGATACACGAACAGCGCGATCAGCACGGGCACGCCCGCGAACCAGATGCGCGGCGACAGCACCGCGGTGATCCGCCCGCCGTCGAACGGCGACAGCGGAATCATGTTGAACAGGTTCAGGAAGAAACCCGTGTACGACAGCGCGAGCAGCAGGTTGCTGTCGGTGTGGCGCGCCGCCGCGTAGCAGGCCAGCGCACCGAGCGTACCGACGAACGGCCCGGCGAGCCCGACATACGCCTCGGTTTCCGCGTCGTGCGGCATCTCCTTCAACTGGATCCACGCGCCGACAAACGGGATGAAGGTCGGCAGCCCGACGTCGAGCCCGCGCCGCTGCGCGGCGAGGTAGTGGCCGGCCTCGTGCACCAGCAGCAGTGCCACGAAACCGGCCGCGAACCGCCAGCCGTAGAACAGCGCGTAGACCGCGATCGACGCGAGCATGGTGCCCGCCGACACGAGCACCTTGCCGAGCTTGAGGCCGCCGAAAATCAGCAGCAACAGCTTCGTCATTCCTTGCGCTCCGCGCCGGACACGTCGGATGCGTCGGCGACGGCCGGCACCGCGGCCGGCTTCGGCTTGCGCCCGAAGAAGCGCTTCAGCGCCGCGCCGCCGGCCAGCAGCGCCACCGCGCCGATCTTGAAGAACTTCACCGCGAACGCGCCGATCAGCGCGAGCAGGCCGAGCTTCTTCGCGCCGACGCCGACGATCAGCGCCGCGAGGCCATACTCGGCGACGTGGTCGGTCGACTTGTTGAAATCGGCGTAGCGCTTGCCGTCGTTGAAGCTGATGTTCGACAGCAGGTCATCGGCCGACGCCTTGTATTTCGGCAGGTCGGCGAGCGTCGATGCCATCGTCAGCGACAGGTAGCCGTCGCGGCCGAGCACGAGCGTCCGGTAGTTCACGCCGTCGTTCTCGGCGTTCGGGGCCGCGCCCTTGTCGCGGATGATCGCGGACCACACGAGCCGGTGCGTGGCCGCGTCGTACGCAGGCGCCTTCGCCCAGCCGACCACTTCGGTTTCCGGCAGGCCGCGCTCCTTGCGCCCGGGGTTGTCTTCCTCGGTGCCGGCCTGCAGGCTCTTCAGCAGCTCGTCGGGCTTCCAGTCCTTCGCGTCGTCGTCGCGGATATAGCCGCTCGGCTCGAACGACACGACCGAGATCCAGTCGGCATCGGGATCGTCGGGCAGCACGAGGCCGACCAGCTTCGTTTCATCGATCGAGTTGCCCATCGAGCGCAGGTAGCGGCCGGCTTCGGCGGCCGGCACGAACGATTCGCCGGCCTTCAGCTTCAGCACGGCTTCGTGTTTCACGTCGATATCGGTCGGGCCCTTCACGACCGCGTCGTTGGCGGCCGCGGCGGCGGCCCTCATTTCCACCTGCGCAGCTTCGGTCTGCGCGTAGCTGGTGGTCACGGCGAATGCAAGCGTCGCCACGCAGGCGAGCCGGACGGCAAGTTTTTTCATTGTTGGATTCCCCTGGAATGCCTTGTCGTAAATATGCACGGCGTCGGCCCAGGCGTTTTCAATCGCGGGTCCGGCGTCGTCTCTCAGTTGGCACGGGGGCTATGGTAACGCAGCGACGCGACACGCCCGAGAAACGGCGCGCTGCTTACGTCGCAGGTAATGCCCAAGGTGCGCGGGATTGCCTATCATCAGCGTCATGAACCCGACCGCCGCCCTGCATTCGCCCTCCCCGTCCGCCAGCCGCGCATCCGGCATCGGCCCGCTGTTGCGCACGTGGCGGCAACGCCGGCGCCTGAGCCAGATGGCGCTTGCGCTCGACGCGGAAGTCTCCGCGCGCCATCTGAGCTTCGTCGAATCGGGCCGCGCGCAGCCGAGCCGCGAGATGGTGCTGCATCTCGCGGAGCGTCTCGACGTGCCGCTGCGCGAGCGCAATGCGCTGCTCGTTGCGGCCGGCTTCGCGCCGCTGTTTCGCGAACGGCCGTTTTCGGATCCGCAACTGGATGCCGCGCGCCATGCGGTCGAAGCGGTGCTGCGCGGCCACGAGCCCTACCCGGCGCTCGCCGTGGACCGCCACTGGACGCTGCTCGCCGCGAACCGGATGCTCGGCGCGCTGGTCGCGCAGGCCGATCCGGCGTTGCTGCAGCCGCCCGTCAACGTGCTGCGGCTGAGCCTGCATCCGGACGGCCTCGCGTCGCAGATCGTCAACTGGCATGAATGGCGCGCGCACATCCTGCATCGGCTGCAGCGGCAGATCGATGCAAGCGGCGACCGTACGCTGCACACGCTGCGCGACGAACTCGCCGCCTATCCGGCGCCGGCCGGCCAGCCCGACGACACGCATGCGCGCACCGACTTCGCGGATATCGCCGTGCCGCTGCGGTTGCGCACGGCGGCCGGCGAGCTGACGTTCTTCAGTACGACGACGGTGTTCGGCACGCCGGTCGACGTGACACTGTCGGAACTCGCGATCGAGGCGTTCTTTCCGGCGAACCCGGAGACGGTGGACGCGATGCGGGCGCTGGCGGACGCGTTGCCGGGGTAGTCTCGACGGCGTCGTGACGGAAACGCACCTGACATGCACGCGGCCGGCGCCGGACAATCGCGTTTGAACACTACAATGTGCGCCATTCGTACAAGATCCTGAAAGACCGTCCGCCACCGAGGGCCGACCGCGTGGCGGCACCCTTCACCTGACGATGCCGGCATGTCCCGCGGCGTCGAGGCCATTCCAACAATGAATCCATTCCGTCGTTCGCGTTTCCGATGATTGCCGCTCCGATTTTCTCCGGCGCCTTCTTCATCGTGCTCGGCCTTTCGTTTCTGGCGACCGTGTCCGTGCTGGTCTGGGCTGTCACGCTGGCGTTGTCGTCTCGCGCTCGCGGATGGTTTCGCACGCACCGGGGACGCGCATCTGGCCTGTTCGGCACGCTGTGCGTGACGAGCAGCTTCTTTGTGGTGCTGGCGATCGCCTATCTGCGGATCGACCTGCAATCCAGAAAGGAGGAGGCCGCGCGGCATCCGACGCTGGAGAAGGCCACTCACTTGCTGGGCGTCGACATGCCGGCCGGCACCACCCTGTCGCTCACGACTGCCGGCAACCTGGCATCGATCGACGAGGCCACGTTTCCGCATGAGGTCAGCGTCTACGGCATTCCCGCCGTGGCGCTGCGGCCGGCGTCGGAATACGACGACGAAACACCGTGGCACGACCAGTCGCCCGTCACCCTCACGGCCCTGTCGCTGACCGTCACCGGCCCCCGCCCGATCGACGGATGGGTGTGCGGTCCGGGCGGGCCGCTGGAAATCGTGTTGCGCAAGGATGCCCGGATCAAGACGCTCTGGTGGTGCCACCTGGCCGACGGCAACCGCGTGGCCGGTTCCCTCGTGCCGGCCGGGTCGACCCTGATCAGAGGCACGACCCTGTATCTCGACGGCTCGCGTGACAACGACTATTGGCACCTGACTGTCGCCGAAGGCGCCCTGTTCGAACTGGCCGGATTGCCGTTGCGTAGCCCGGTGTTGAATCTCGACCGGCAACATCGCGTCGTGGCCCTCGCGTCCGGCACCCTGGCGCGCGCCGCCAGCGTCGGTGAGTTCACCTACCCCGCCGGAACCAAGGTCTCGTCCTTGGCACCCGGATTCCGCGAGAAATATCCCGGCGCATGGCTCTTCTCGCCTGCAGCAGGCCAGCCGGCCGTCAGCAAGAGCGACGGCACGATCGCCGACGGCCTGTCGGTCGTGCAGGCTCCGTCGGGGAAGGCTTACGTGCTCATCCGGAACCCCGCGCACTGAACGGGTAACGCGTCGCTACGCCGCCGCATCCAGAAACGTCACGGCCTGCCCGGCCGGCGCCCCGTTCAGCGCACCGTCGCGCACGACAATTTGTCCGCGCACGACCGTGTGCACGGGCCAGCCCGTCACCGCGCACCCGTCGTACGGCGTCCAGCCGCTCACGCTGGCGATCCATTCGTCGCGGATGATGCGGCGCGCGCGCAAGTCGACGAGGCTGAAATCGGCGTCGTAGCCCACCGCAATCCGCCCCTTCCCCGCGATGCCGAAGATCCGCGCCGGCCCGGCGCTGGTCAGGTCGACCAGCCGCGCGAGGCTCAGGCGGCCCGCCTGCACGTGATCGAGCATCAGCGGCAGCAGCGTCTGCACGCCGGTCATCCCGCTCGGCGACTGCGGATAGGGGCGGCGCTTTTCGTCGCGCGTATGCGGCGCGTGATCGCTGCCGATCACGTCGACCACGCCATCGCGAACGGCCTGCCACAGCGCGTCCTGATGATGCCGTTCGCGCACCGGCGGATTCATCTGCGCGAACGTGCCGAGCCGCGCGTAGCAATCGGGGGCGTGCAGGCTCAGGTGATGCGGCGTGACCTCGACGGTCACGCGATGCCGGTGCCGCGCGAGCAACGCCATTTCGTCGGCGGTGGACACGTGCAGCACATGCAGCCGGCGGCCCGTCTCGGCGGCCAGCCCGACGATGCGCCGCGTCGCGGCCAGTGCGCTTTCCGTGTCGCGCCAGCGATGATGATCGCGCACGTCGCCGCTCGCCTCCACGAGCGCCCGGCGTTCGCGCAGCCGCGCCTCGTCCTCCGCGTGCACGGCCATGCGCCGCCGCCCGTTGCGCACGATCCGGCGCAACACGGCTTCGTCGTCGGCCAGCAGATCGCCGAACGAACTGCCCATGAAGACCTTCACGCCCGCGCAGCCCGGCAGGTTCTCGAGCACCGGCAGTCGTTCGGCGTTCGCGGCCGAGCCGCCGATGTAGAACGCGTAGTCGCACCACGCACGGCCGTGCGCGAGATCCAGCTTGGCCTGCAGATCCTGCGCGGTCAGCGTCAGCGGATGCGTGTTGGGCATCTCGAAGATCGTCGTGACGCCGCCGAGCACCGCGCCGCGCGTGCCGGCCTCGATGGTCTCCTTGTGCGTCAGGCCGGGTTCGCGGAAATGCACCTGGCTGTCGACGACGCCCGGCAGCACATGCAGGCCGCCGGCATTCAGCCGGACATCGGCGCTCCAGGTGCCGTGCAACGCGCCCAGCGCGACGACACGGCCGCCCGCGCACGCGATGTCGATCCGCTCGGCACCGTTGGACGTGATCGCCGTGCCGCCGTGCACGAGCAGGTCGGCGTGCCGTCGCTGCAGCGCGTCGCCCGCGCCCCCTTCGCGTCGAATGGGCTCGTCCATGATTCAGAACTCGTTCTGGATGTGCTTGTAGCCCAGCACCAGCGCATTGTTCGTGCGCGCGACGTCCTCGGAGAAATCGCTCGCGTCGGCCGTCACCTGCGGCAAGGCGGCGAGGTCGGTTTCCGGCCCGATGCGCTCGGTCGAACGCACGTAGAAACCCGGCGGCAGGTGGCAGCCGTCGACGACCGCGTTGTAGCGCACCACACAGCCATCGTCGATCGTGCAGTTGAACAGCACGCTGTTGAAGCCGACGAACACGCCGTTACCGACCTTGCACGGCCCGTGGACGATCGCGCGATGCGCGATCGACGTATGCCGGCCGATGGTGACGCTCGCGCCCGACTTCGAATGGATCACCACGCCGTCCTGGATGTTCGAATGCGCACCGATCACGATCGGCGCGATCCGGCCGCCGCTATCCGTTTCGTCGGCGCGGATCACCGCGTACGGGCCGATGAACACGTTCTCCTCGACGATCACGAGCCCGCACAGAATGGCGGTCGGATCGACGAATGCGCTCGGGTGAATCTGCGGCAGGTCGCCGCGCGGGTTCTTTCTGATCATCAGGATGCCTGACTGGAAATGGGGCGGCCGCGCTTGATCCGCTCGAACAGGCCCGGATCGCGCCACTGCCCGGCGATGGCCGGCGCGAACACGATGTCGTCCAGGTCGATACGGCCCATGCGCGGGTTGAACGCATCGTCGCGAAAACACTGCGCGTAACCGGTCTCGGTCTCGTGAACGATGACCGAATGCAGCCGCACGTCGGCTTCGCCGTTCGCCATCCGGGTGCAGGACAGCGCCGCATCGACGAGGCGGAAGAACACGCGCGAGAACTGCTCGGCGCTCGGCGACACGGGCAGCAGCACCCAGCGTTCGGAATGCCGGCGCATGCTCTCGACATAGCCGGGGTCGTCATCCGACCACAGCGTCACCGCATGGTCGAACGCGTCGATCAGGTCGCGCACGTCGCCCTTGAGCAGCCCGAAGTCGTAGATCATCTGCCCGCGATCCAGTGCATGCGCTTCGAGCAGCAATTCGACGCGGTACGAATGGCCGTGGATCGAATGCGAACAGCGCCGCGTGCTGCAGCCGCGCACGACGTGCGCGTTCTCGAACCGGAACAGCTTGCGGATCAGCATGCGTCGGCGCCTTCGCGCACCGGCGCGGCCCAGGCCACCGCATCGTGCGGATGCAGGCTTTCCAGATGGCGCACGTGCACGCGCGGGCTCGCATGGCGGCCGTCCAGCGCGGCCTGGACGCGGCGTGCGGCATCCTCGACGAACATCAGGTTCTCGCCGTTCAGCACCGCGAATGCCTGCTCGTCCGCGCGCTTGACGGCCGTCTGCACCGGCGTGCCGAGTGCGTGCTCGATACGGTCGATCAGGTCGACCAGCCCCAGCGTCGCGCCATCGGCCGGCAGCCTCACGCTGACGACGGCTTCGCTGCGCTGGCTGTGCGGCGTGGCCGCCGTCGCATGCCGTTTCAGCCACGCAGCGACCGCCGCCGGCTCCACGCGATCGTCGCGGCCGAATGCCGTCAGGAACGCCTGCTCGACCCAGTGCCGCGACAAGGCGGCCGAGCACGGGCACGTCGACGAATAGACGACCGTCACCTGCGCGCGCAGCTCGAACCCCGCGCCGCTCAGCGTCGCGTCGACACGAACCGGATAGGCCTTCCACCCGGCCAGCCCGTCGGTCACCAGCGCGGCGCGACGCGCCAGCAGGTCGAAGCGCAGCCGCAGCCGCGCACTGCGCGTATCGCAGTCGAGATGGCTGTCGACCATGGCTTGCAACACCTGCTGAAGACCGGCCGGCGACAGCGCCGCGCCGTCGCCGAGCCCGTCGAGCAGCCGGTACAGCCGCGACATGTGGATGCCCTTCACGTGCGGCGCGGGCAGATCGACCTGTACGTCGGCGCGCGCATGCACGTCGCGCCGGCAGCCGGGCTCGGCCACCGCGACGGGCAGGTCGATGCCCTGCATGCCGACCCATTCGAGCGGGCGGTGGCCCGGCGCGGCGTCGGTCAGGCAAATATCGGGAAGCGGTGCATTCATGCTCGGGATCCGGTGGAGCGCCTTCTCCATCCGGATCGATGCAGGAAGCGCGTTCAGGTCACGACCAGTCGTGAAACGGGTTGTCCCACGTGGTCCAGTGGTCGGGGCCGGTGGCCATTTCGGTGTCGGTCAGCAGACACGCGTCGAAGCGCGCGCGCAGCGCGGGCTCGTCCATGTCCATGCCGATCAGCACGAGTTCCTGCCGCGCATCGCCGACGCGTTCGTCCCAGCGCGCACGGATCTGCGCAACGGCTTCCGCGTCCTGCGGCCAGCGCTCGGGCGGCATGGCCGCCCACCAGTAGCCGGCCGGCCCGTGCCGCGCGATCGCGCCGGCCTGGGACCACGAACCGGCGACGGTCGGGTGGGTGGCGAGCCAGAAGAACCCTTTCGAGCGGACGACGCCCGGCCATTCGCTTTCGACGAAATCGAAGAAACGCTGCGGGTGGAACGGCCGCCGCGCGCGGTAGACGAAGCTGCGGATCCCGTATTCGTCGGTCTCGGGCGTATGCGTGCCGCGCATCTCCTGCAGCCAGCCCGGCGCGCGCGACGCCGCGTCGAAATCGAACAGGCCCGTGTCGAGCACGCGCTCGAGCGGCACCTTGCCGAATTCGGCGATCTCGATCCGCGCGCGCGGGTTCAAGCCGCGCAGCAGCGCGACGAGTCGCTCGCGCGCGCTTGCGTCGATCAGGTCGATCTTGTTGATCACGATCACGTCGCAGAACTCGATCTGGTCGATCAGCAGATCGACCACCGTGCGCGCATCCTCGTCGCCCATCGATTCGCCGCGCGACTGCAGGCTGTCGCGCGACGCGTAGTCGCGCAGGAAATTGAACGCATCGACCACCGTCACCATCGTGTCGAGCCGCGCGACTTCGCCGAGGCTACGGCCGTCCTCGCCTTCGAACGTGAACGTCTCGGCCACCGGCAGCGGCTCCGAGATGCCGGTCGATTCGATCACGAGCTGGTCGAACCGCCCTTCGCGCGCGAGCCGGTCGACCTCGATCAGCAGATCCTCGCGCAGCGTGCAGCAGATGCAGCCGTTGCTCATCTCGACCAGCTTCTCGTCGGTGCGCGACAGCCCCGCGCCGCCATCGCGCACGAGCGCGGCGTCGATGTTGACCTCGGACATGTCGTTGACGATGACCGCGACACGCCGGCCCTCGCGATTGTTCAGGATGTGGTTGAGCAGCGTCGTCTTGCCGGCGCCGAGGAAGCCGGACAGGACGGTCACGGGAAGCCGCGTGGACGGGTGGAGTGCGGAGCTCATCGGGCGATTCCGGAAGGAAGGTGGGCGATCATCGAGTGATACATTGTATCGCAACGATATAACATATCATTTCAAACGTCCAGCATGCCGGTCGTGCGTCGGCGATTCACAATCCCGCCGACGTGCCGGGTTCGACACGGCGGCACCGCACGCGGCATGCCGATTGAAAGGTGTGATTGATAAGCTTCCCGGCGAGACCGATGGCCCCCCTCCACACACCATGAAAAAGAAAACCTTCGTTGCGTTGTCGCTCTGCGCCGTGCTGCCCGGTATCGCGCTCGCCCAGTCGATCGCGGCCCCCGTGCTGAAGCCTGGCGATACCTGGACCTACATCAACACTGTCGAAATCGGCCCGAACGGCTGGCACCAGACGCGCGACCAGATTTCCGTGCAGCGCACGACGTCCGACCACATCTACGTCGAAACCCAGCAGAGCGGCACGACGCAGGCGCCGCGGGAACTGATCGTGGACGCGGACTGGAGCCGTTCGCGCAGCGTCAACGGCACGGAAACCGTGGTGAACCGTCCGCTGGCGTTTCCGCTGACGGTCGGCAAGACGTGGACGATCCAGTACAGCGAGTCGCACCCGAATCCGCGGCACGCGTCGGAAGCGTACGAGACGCACTACAAGGTTGTCGGCCCCGACACCGTCACCGTAGCGGGCGGCAAGTTCGATGCAATCAAGGTCGAGGCCGAAGGCACGTGGAAGGCGCAGCTCGCGCCGGGGCAATCGGTCACGTCCGGCGTGTCACGCAACGCGAACGGCTCGACGATCGTGATGCAGAGCCGCAACAGCGGGATGGCGGAAGGGACCGGCAAGACCTACATGGCGTTCTGGTACGTGCCGGCGGTCGGCCGCTGGGTCAAGTCGGTCGAGGAGTTCTACGACACGAACGGGACGCGGAATGCACGCTACTCGAACGAACTGGTGTCGTTCAAGCGCGCCGGCGTGGAGGGCGGCGCACCGCTGGCCGGTCAGCCCACGCTCGCGCCCGCCGCGGTGGCCGTCCCGCCGGAAGCCCTGCCGACCGTCGACCAGTAACGGAGCGCGCGCTCACTTACGTATAGAGCGACGCCGTCGGCAACTCGCCCGTCAACGCGAACCGGCCCACATCGCGCAGCCGGTAGTCGAGCGGATCATGCAGCGTATGCGTGCGCGCGTTCCGCCAGAAGCGGTCGAGGCCGAGCGGCGCGGCCGTCGCGCGTGCGCCGCATGCGTCGAACAGCGCCTCGCCGTTCTCGAGCGCCGCGCGCTGGGCGACGATCTTCGCCTCCGATACCGCGAGCGCCACCTCGGCGCGCTCGTCCGCCGTCAACGCATCCTGCCGCACCCACGCGCGCTGCAACGCGGCGGCCGCGCGATCGGCCAGCGCCGCCGCCGAGATCGCCCGCACGCGCATGTCGCCGAAGCGCTGCAGCGTGTACGGATCGTCGCTCGCCTGCGCGACCGCCGACTGGATCCACGGGCGGCCCTGCGTCAGCACGTAGTCGCGCGCTTCCGCCAGCGCACCTTCCGCGAGCCCGACGAACAGGTTCGTCAGCACGAGCTGCGACACGAGCGTGCGTAGCGTCGCACGCGGGGTCGGCGGCGCCTCGGAGCGGTGCAGCACCTCGTCCGGCGCGAGCGCCACACCGTCGAAGCGCACGCTGCCGCTGTCGGTCTGGCGCTGGCCGATCGGATCCCAGTCTTCGTTGACCGTGATTCCCGCGCGATCGGTCGGCACCACGCCGAACACGGTGCGGCCAGTGTCCGGATCGTACGCGGACACCGTCATCCGCTGCGAGCCGCGCGTGCCTGAGCAGAAGCCCTTCACGCCGTCGAGCCGGTAGCCGCCGTCAGGCGTCGCCGTGGCCACGAGCCGCGTGTCGAGCGGATTGACCGCATTGCCCCACCACCATTGCTGCTCGACCGTGCCACGCAGATAGCGCTCGCGCTGCGCGGCGTTGCCCCACACGTCGACGCTCACCACCTGCAGGCACTGGAATCCGACGAGATGCGCGAGCGCGCTATCGACGCGCGCGATCTGCCGGATCACGTCGTAGATCGCCGGCCACGCCGCCTCCTGGCCGCCGAGCGCACGCGGAACCGCGAGCGTCAGCAAACCCGCGTCGGCGAGCCACTGCTTCTCCTTCGCCGCGTGACCGCCCGCGCGATCGCGCGCTGCGGCAGTGGCGCGCAGCGCGCCGATCGCGCGGGTCAGCGCGGCGCCGTCGAGGGCGGGCGTATCGGTATCGGGCGCGAAGGTCGCCGGGCCACGTGGATCGTTCATGCGACGGCTTCCTGTGCAACCGCTTCATCCGACAGCGGCACGAGCGCGCCGAGCCGGCGGCCGGTCAGCCGCGCCAGGATCTCGCGCCGCCAGTCGTCGTAGATCGCGCGGTATTCGGCGATATCCGCGCCGAATACCTGCGCGGTGTGCGCGTACTCGTCGTGCAGATAACCATCGAGCCGCGCCTGCGTTTCCTCGTCGGCCGCGATCACGCGATCGATCAGCGCGTCGCGTTCCGCCGCCGGCAGCGCCTTCAACGTGTCGAACCACCACTGGACGATCTGCACGCGATGCCACTCCTCGTCCGGCCGGATCCGGTTCTCGCCGTGCTCGCGCATCGCGGAATCGCCGATACGGCCGGTCTTGCGCTGGATCCACAGCTTCGCGAGGATGTGCAGCTCGTAATGCCATTCGAACGCGAGAAAGCCCGCGACATCACGCACCGCGATGTCGCCGATGCGCGCCCAGTGCGCGGCGACGAGCCGGTCGACTTCCGGCAGCGGATCGCGCCCCGTCAGTTCGGTCACGCGTTCGCGGCCGATCACCGCGTGCGCGCCGTCGTCGCCGAGCTGGCGCGACAGGATCAGCTGGAAATGCGGATCGTTGCTGAACAGCGTGTCGATCGCCTTCGCGACGACCTGCACGATGAACAGGTCGTGCGACGCCATCTTCGTGTAGTAATCGGCGACGGCGGCCCGTTCGTCGTCATTGCGCGGCTCGCGCGGCGGCGTGGCGAGCTTCGCCGGGAAGTCCGGGCGATGGCGTCGTGCCACGTCGAGAAACAGCGCTTCCTCGAATTGTCCGTTCCATTCGCGCGGTGCGCCGATGGGCAAAGTCATAGGTTGTGTTCTCTCAGGATCAGGAATGAAGCGAGCGGACGCTCGTGACGTCGCTCAGGTACGCCGGGTCACGCGTCGGACCAGGCGGTCGCCCGTGATTTGCACGGCCGAGACGAGCGCGATCAGGATCACGATCACGGTCGCCATGACGGTGGTGTCGAAACGCTGGTAGCCGTAGCGGATCGCGAGATCGCCGAGCCCGCCCGCGCCGACGGCGCCCGCCATCGCGGTCGAGCCGATCAGCGCGACGACGGTAATGGTGAAGCCGCCGAGCATGCCGGGCAGCGCTTCGGGCAACAGCACGTGCCAGACGATGTGGCGGCGCTTCGCACCCATTGCGAGCGCGGCCTCGATCAGCCCGCGATCGACTTCGCGCAGGCTCACCTCGGCGATCCGCGCGAAGAACGGGATCGCGGCGATCGACAGCGGCACGACGGCCGCCCAGACGCCGATCGTCGTGCCGATCAGCACGCGCGTAAACGGCAGCAGCGCGACGAGCAGGATGATGAACGGCGTCGAGCGGAACACGTTGACGAGCGCGCCGAGCACCGCGTTGGCGCCGCGCCGCTCGTAGATGCCGCCGGGCGCAGTCGTCACGAGGATCACCGCGAGCGGGATGCCGATCAGCGCCGCGATCACGGCCGATGCGGCAACCATCGACAGCGTGTCGCGGATCGCGTCGAGCAGTTCGGGCCACCAGAGGTCAAACATAACCGAGCACCTCCGCGTGATTCGCGTGGCGGCGCGCGCGTTCGAGCAGTGCCGCCACCGCACCGCCGCGGGCCGGCGACTGGCCGGCGTCGTCCGCGCGCGGGGCTGCCGCGATCACGAGCCGCCCCTGCGCATGCCCCTGGATGCGCTCGATCCCGCCGTG
>NZ_JAAGPM010000068.1:0-41403 GCF_017104865.1 Burkholderia sp. Ac-20349 | reverse complement strand
CTTCGGCGACAACCTGCCGAAGACGCGCTCGGGCAAGATCATGCGGCGCCTGCTGCGCTCGCTCGCGAAGGGCGAGGCGATCACGCAGGATACGTCCACGCTCGAGAATCCGGCCATCCTCGAGCAGCTCGCCGAAGTGCGCTGATCGTACCGGTTGCGCATCACGCGCACGAGCCCCTGCGCGGCAATCCCGATTGCCCGCGCAGGGGCTTTTTGTTACATAACGGCATGACCGCTCCGACCCGTTCCGCGCCACCGCCCGTTCCCGAGCCGCTCGCGCGTGCCCATGCGCGCTACTGGCGCTTCAACGTCGCGCTGATCGCGGTGCTGATGGTGATCGGCTTTTCGGTGTCGTTCATCGTGCCGTTCTTCGCGCCCGCGCTCGCGGGTATCCGCTTCGCCGGGTTCAGCCTGCCGTTCTATGTCGGCGCGCAGGGCGCGATTCTCGTGTATCTCGTGCTGATCGTCGTCTACATCGGGCTGATGCAGCGCGCCGACCGGACGCTGCGTCGCGCGTACGACGACCATGCGGCGCTTGCCGTCAACGCACGCGGCGGGCGCTGATCCATGCTGACGCGTCGACTGATACGCGCGTATGCGCTCTACACGCTGGGGTTTCTCGGGTTCGTGCTGCTGATGTGGCGGATCGAGCGCGCCACTGGCTCCGGCGTCTGGATCGGCTACGTGTTCCTGTTCGTGCCGATCGCCGTGTATGCGGTGATCGGGCTGCTGTCGCGCACGTCCGATCTCGTCGAGTACTACGTGGCCGGGCGGCGCGTGCCGTCCGCATTCAACGGGATGGCGACGGCGGCCGACTGGCTGTCGGCCGCGTCGTTCATCGGGCTGGCCGGGTCGCTCTACGCCACCGGCTACGACGCGCTCGCGTACGTGATGGGCTGGACGGGCGGGTTCTGCCTCGTCGCGTTCCTGCTCGCGCCGTATGTGCGCAAGCTCGCGCGCTACACGATTCCCGATTTTCTCGGGACGCGCTTTTCGAGTACGGCCGTGCGCGCGCTGGCGGCCGGCGCGGCGATCCTGTGTTCGTTCGTGTATCTGGTCGCGCAGATCCAGGGGATCGGCCTGATCGCGACACGCTTCATCGGCGTCGATTTCGCGATCGGGATTTTCTGCGGGCTCGCGGGCATCCTCGTGTGTTCGTTTCTCGGCGGGATGCGCGCGGTCACGTGGACGCAGGTCGCGCAGTACATCATCCTGATCAGCGCGATCCTGATTCCGGTGTCGCTGATCGCGATGAAGAACGGGCTCGGCCCCGTGCCGCAGTTCAATTACGGCAAGCTGATGGAGCGCGTCGCGGCGCGCGAAGCGCAGGTGCGCGATGCGTTCGACGAGCAGCAGGTGCGCGACGCGTATCGCCGGCAAGCCGCGGATATCCAGACGCGGCTCGACCGGCTGCCGGCATCCTATGCGGACGCACGCCGGCACCTCGCCGACCAGCTTGCCGACTTGCGGCGCCACAACGGGCCGCTGCGCGAGATCAGCCAGCGCGAGCGCGAGCTGGCCGACTTCCCGCGCGATCCGGCGGCGGCGCGTGTTGCGTGGACGCAGGCGCGCGACGACCTGCTGGCCCGGGCCGAGCCGCCCGTGCCGATGCACGAGCCGTTTCCCGCCGCGAGCGAAGACGAACGCAAGCCGCGCGAGCGGAATTTCCTCGCGCTGCTGCTGTGCCTGTCGCTCGGCACCGCGAGCCTGCCGCACATCCTGACGCGCTACAACACGACCACGTCGGTGGCGTCGGCACGGCGTTCGGTCGGGTGGACCTTGTTCTTCATCGCGCTGTTCTACCTGAGCGTGCCGGTGCTCGCGGTGCTGATCAAGTACGAGATCCTCGCGAACCTCGTCGGGCGGCCGTTCGCCGAATTGCCGGCGTGGGTCACGCAATGGCATCACTTCGAACCCGACCTGATCAGCGTCGTCGAGGTGATTCGCGACGGCATCGTGCACTGGTCGGAAATCCAGATGCAGCCGGACATGGTCGTGCTGGCCGCGCCGGAGATCGCCGGGCTGCCGTATGTCGTGTCGGGGCTGATCGCGGCCGGTGCGCTGGCCGCGGCGCTGTCGACCGCGGACGGGTTGCTGCTGACGATCGCGAATGCGCTGTCGCACGACGTCTACTACTGCATGGTCGCGCCCGACGCATCGAGCCAGCGGCGCGTGACGATCTCGAAGGTGCTGCTGCTCGGCGTCGCGCTGTTCGCGTCGTATGTCGCGTCGCTCAATACGGGGAAAATCCTGTTCCTGGTCGGCGCCGCGTTCTCGCTGGCGGCCTCGAGCTTCTTCCCGGTGCTCGTGCTCGGCGTGTTCTGGAAGCGCACGACGACGCGCGGGGCGATCGCGGGGATGGTGACGGGGTTGGCAGTGTGCGTGTACTACATCGTGTCGACCTATCCGTACTTCACGCAGCTGACGGGGTTCGCAGGGCGCACGTGGTTCGGGATCGAGCCGATCAGTTCGGGGGTGTTCGGGGTGCCGGCGGGGTTTGCGGTGGCGATCGTGGTGAGTCTGTTTGATCGAAAGCCGGATGAATATACGCTGGCGCTGGTGGATTACATCCGGCATCCGTGACGCGGGTGTCGTTCGGCATGGCTCTAGTTCGCATGGATCGGACTTGCGGAGCTGAAATCTCGGATATCGTCAGAAGAATTTGCATCTTTAGCGTGCGGTGTTCGGGATTCGCAGTGCGCCGCACGCTTGGTCCAAACGAGGAAGTGGACCGGCTGCGCACGGGCGCCGGGGCCGGTCCGCTTCTTGGTAACCAGTTTGAACCGAACTTGTCGATGGGCAGATTGACTGCGCTCAGCTTCCAGGACCAGAGGCCGTCACGCTTGAAGATGAATGTCACCTCGTCGTCCGTTCCTTTTCGCGCCGTTGCGGTGACCGTCGACCAGTTCTTGTAGCCGACCGAATAGTCGGCCTTCGGCTTGCTGCTCGTTGTTTGTTGCGCGGCGCCACCGTCGGACCCCGCATGAGCCGTTTTCAATGGTTCGGGAGAGGATGCCGGCACGCTGGAGTGCGTCGGTTTGGCCGCGCCCTGAGCCATCATGGTCACGACTCCCGTCGGTGTAACCATCGTGTCGATGGCCTGACTCACAAAGCCCATCGCCATCACTATTCCCAGGTCGGCGAATGAACTGCCGTTCATCTCGGGGGAATTCGTCATTTTCTCGCGCGTCATGGTCATGACTTGCGCGCATCGATGGAAAATCGACATGGGAGGAAAACGAGTCGGCATCGTTATCGACCAAGGCCGATCGCATCTGATACAAGGTGATGTACGAGCTCGCGTAACTGGACGCTACGCCTACGGCGATCGCGATCAGTGTTCTCCTTTTCATGGTCTCTACACGCGTTAATGTTGTTTGTCGGGAAGTCATTTAACGGTCACATACCGGAAATTTGAGCTGTCGAAAATCGCGCGACGCGGATATGCGATCGTTATTCAGTTTCGAATGGCGGGCTGAATGAGGTGTCTTCGGGCCGAGAAAGACAATGGAGCGATAAAAGGCGCATTGAATTGTATTGCCAGCACCCATGCTCGATGCCCGGCGGCAGAAATCGATGTGAAGCGTGTGATGCAGATGAGTGTGTGCAAGGCACGCGTCACGGATGCAGGGGGAGACAATGCAAGTACGCATCACGGACGCAGCCGACAGTCGGCACACCGACGATTGATGGGCGCTTCTGTTCGCTTTTGCAGCGCGGATCGAAGCGCGCGCATGTCAGCTAACGGCTATTGCCGATATATTGCGTGGACTCGGCGCCAACGAGCGAGCACTTGTTATGCAGTTCGTTTAACAGTTTGCATATTTGTTTCGGACACAACGGTCTTCGTGCGGCGCGCAAATAGCTAGTCGCTTCGAGTGGCATCTGAGCTTGCCAGGCGCACATCTTGGCTTGATATTTCAGCTGCATCAAATACTGTCAGGTCCGACAATATTCCTCAAACTTTGGCTAGAATCGCGCGAGAGCGATTTTACGTCGCCGCTGGCTGACCGTCTTTGCGTCGCTTCCCTGACGGTAGTCGAACCTGAGAGAAGGACAACAAGAAATGGTATTCAAACCACCCGCGCCCGGGGACCTGAAAGGCCGCGATCTGTACGAGGCCGTTCATCGAGGCCTGTTGCAGCGCGACCGGTTGTTGATGTTGGATACGCCGCTTGGCAAGAACACGTTGACTCCATTGCGGGCGCGCGGATCGTCTGGAATCGGTGGCAATTACCAGTGGGTCGTGGATATTGCATCGTTGCGCGGCGATACTGAGTTGCTGTCGCTGATGCACCAGCCCATCACCCTGTGGATTCAACAGCGGACGGCGCTTTACGCCGATTCGGTCTATCGCCCTGTGCATGGATTCGTGCATCAGGTCAGCTATTTGGGCGGTGATGGCAGTATGTCAACGTACCAACTGGAGTTTTCTTCCGCCCTGATTTTCCTGAGCAAGACCCATAACGACGAGGGTTGGCTCGAAAAGGACGCACGCGAAATCATTTCGGACGTGTTCAACCGGTATCCGCAGCTTCAGGGGCGGTTCCGTTTCAATCTGAGGCGCGAACCTGTCGTGCGTTCATGGTGCCGTCAGAGCGAATCCGACCTGCATTTTGTGCATCGCCTGCTCGAAGATGAAGGTTGGTATTTCTATTGGGTCCACGATCAGACGAAGGAAGGTGAGCCGCTGAAAACGACGCTCATTGTTCTGGATAGCGTGTCGTCGTTGCCGGAAGCAAAACCGGCCGAATTCTATCGCGGCAACACTGATCACGAGGCGGACGGGTTCACGCAATGGGCTGTCACGCAGACGATGCAGAGTCTGCTCTATATGTCGCGCGCGTTCGACTACAAGCGGCCAACTTCGCATTTCCAAACCGAAAGCGCGCCGAATTCGACAACCTACGCAGCAGACGGCAGGCGGCAATCGGAACGCGGTATCCCTGCTGCACCGATGACGGTTTACCAGCCAACAGCGTACGGCTACCCGGATTCAGACAGCGGCGCAGCTCGCGCACGTCGGCGCGTGGAGGGATGGGATTCGCGTGCACGGCGCTTTTTCGGTGTCGGGGGGCTGCGGTGGCTTGACGCTGGGTTGCGATTTACGCTGAACAATCATCCACGCCACCCCGACAGCGATCCGAAGAAACGGGAATTTCTCGTCATCGAAGCACGTTGGTTCATCGAAAACAACGTTTCGATTGGTCAACAGGCAACGGAATATCCGCGCGGTTTGCGCGCAACACTGGCCGAGCAACAGGCGGTACATGGGGCGCGCTTCAAGACGCAGGAGCACGCGCAAGACGGAACAGCAGGATTTTTCGTCATCGAGGTTGAGGCGCAGGAGGCGAGCGTGGAATATCGCAGCCCGCTCGCGCACCCGAAGCCGAACATGACGATCGAACACGCAATCGTCGTGACACAGCAAGGATCGGAAGCGTGGACGAACGAGCGGAACCAGGTACGCGTGCATTTCGCGTGGGACCGCAAAAATCCAGATGGCACGTTCGCTTCATCGCCGCTGCTGTCGACCATGCAGGCCGATACGGGTAACGGCTACGGATCGGTGCACGTGCCACGGGCCGGTGAATGGGTTTTAGTCGCCTATTGGGCAAACGATTGCGACAAGCCGTTCATTTTGGGACGCGTCAATGGCGGAGCGACGCCCTCGCAATGGCATTCGAACGTGCTGCTGTCTGGATTCCAGTCGCAGGGCTTTGGCGGCACGGGGGCATTCAACTCGTTCGTTCACGACGACGCCACGAACCAAAGCGGTACGCGTCTCGTCAGCTACACGGGCAGCAGCTATGCATCGATCGCGCAGGGTTATTTGATTCAGCAGAGCGGCAACTCTCGCGGGCGTTATCTCGGTTCGGGTTTGCTGCTGCACGCTGACCATTACGCGTCGATGCGCGGTAGCCGGGGCGTGTCGATCAGCGCGCATCCTGTGTCGCGCGACAATGATCAGCTAGACGTTGACGAGGCACGCGAGCAGCTTACGCGCTCGAAAAACCTACTCGGCAGCATTTCGGATGCGAGCGAACAGCATCAGGCCGAAAGTCTGAAACTTGGTATCGATGCGCTGACGACGTTCACCGACGCATCGAAGCAGTCGGCATCCGGCGAAGCATCTGGAGGCCGGACAGCAGGCGGCGGAACGGGCAACGCGAACGCATTTGCTGAATCGCTGTTGCTGCTTGGCAGTCCGGCAGGGATTGGCCTGTCCACGCATCAGTCGCTTCACGCCAGCGCAGACCAACAGGCCAACTGGATCAGCGGTCAGAATTCGTATTTCGCAGCGGGCGGTTCGATGCACACGGCTGCGATAAATCATCTGAGCCTGTTCGCCCGCAATCAGGGCATTAAGGCTGTTGCTGGCAACGGCAAGGTCGAAATACAGGCGCAGAACAGCGATCTTGAAATGATCGCGCAGCAGCTTGTGAAATTGTTGTCGGTGGCCGGACGGATGGAAATCGCAGCCGATCAGGAACTGGTCCTGTACTGCGGTGGAGCGACGATTCGCGTCATGGGCGGCAACGTCTCGATACATGCACCGGGTAGCGTTGACTTCAAGGGTGCATCGTTCAGCTTCTCCGGGCCGGTCAGCGAGTCATACACGATGCCGCAGTTCAAGCCGTCGTACCAGGCGCGGTATGTCCTGAAAAATCAGACAGACGGTACACCGATGATCCGACACGCCTACGAAATGAAGCTGCCATCGGGACGAACCGTGCTCAGCCACACGAACGATCTTGGCGAGACGGTGCCTGTGTTCACGCCGAATGCACAAGACGTTCCGCTGCAAGCTATGAAGGCCAAGCCTGCTCAGGTTGAGTCGTGGCAGTTTGCAGGCTCGGACAAACCGATGATTCAACGCGACTACTTGGAGGACTGACCCATGGCGGGCACGATGGAACCGGTCGCGACCTGCACGACCGTCAATGAGGATAGGGTTACGTACGCCGAGCTACCGCCGGGTACGAAGGGTTATTTACAAGAGAAGATTGAATACGCACTGCAGGCCCCGGATTTCGTCAACATCCAGCTACCTGACGGCACGAACACAATTTCGGCGCTCAAGCAGGTCGTGATGACAGCCGCGATCCGCGTCGATGAGGACATAGCCGACTTTCGGTGGCAGTACAAAGCGGAGGTCTGTTTTGACATGTTTCCTGATTATGTGTCGAGAGGGATCGAAGCCCCGATACCGTTTCTGGGTGGTACGAAAGAGCAGGGTCCCGGACGGCGGCATACATTGAATCCGTTCCCTCCCGGCAGAAAAAATGTCGTCGTCAATGGCGTGAGACTCATCATGACACGTCGACCAGACGTGATCATCGTGATCAATCCAACTGATCGCTGGCCGGGGCGTAGCCCTGTTGATCACGACGGCAACGGACACGGCAATAATTCACTAAGGTTGGTCGAAGTTAAATTTCCCGGTGACAATTGGGGCACTGGCCAGGAAGCTGCGTATCGCAAAATTGCCGGAAACCCGGGCGAATATATGAGTCACATGTCAGTGATCGATGTCAGCGACTGTCACGGCGATCTTGAAAAAGCGCGACAACGTGCGCTTGCCATGTCGCCGGAGGAACGCGAAGCGGAATTACGTCAGAAGCGTCGCGAACGGCAACTGCGCGCGCCGATTCGATCGGCCGATCCGATTCCCCAACCTGCATGGTACGAAGCGTGGATTCGGCAAGCAGGAGAAGTCGGGCACGCGGCCGTTGCAGCCGCATGGGATGCGGCGAATGATGGGGCGGCCTACTTGTCCGCCGAAACGCACGCTTGGTTACAGCAGCACGCTCCGTGGGCGCTGACCGCTGGCAGTTGGGTCGCGGACAAGGCGACAGCGACATGGCGATGGGTGGACGAAAAAGGCAACGAAATTTATCGCTATACGACTGCGCAGTTGAAGGCTGGATGGGATGCGATTGTCCGTTCGACGGACATGACGTGGGAACTGCTGAAAAAAATCAATTGGGCGCAGATTGGCACGTCGATCATCAAGGGGCTAGTTGTCGTCGCCGCTGTTGTCGCGGGTGTGGTTATCATCATCGTGCTTTCGGAAGCGTTGCTGGCAATACTGCTTGCGCTTGCGGCGATTGTCGCAGCCGCCACGGCGGAAACGCTTGCCGTGCTTGCGCTCGCGCTAGGCGTGACAGCGGCCGCAGCGTGATCGCACGGGAATTTACTGTCGAATCTCAATCAGAACGTTCAACATGAGCAATGAATCTGTGGTGCTGACACCGTTCGCAGCCTATGCACGCTACGCCGAAGAGTTGAGCGTACGTTTGGCCGACAACAGCTTTGCTGTCAAGCCGGGGGTCATCGGTACAGTGTATTTTGCTGGCGGCTCGAAGCCAGAGGGTCGGCGTGGCTTGCTCGCTTGCTTCGATAAGTTTGATGAACTGTTCGGCAAACACCTCATCACCGGCAAAGATGAGGACCTGGCGAAGTTCAGCAAAAAAACTGCGAAAGGTGTTGAGAAAATCCGCAAGGCGATCAGCGATAGTGCTGAGTTCGTCCAAGTCAGCGTCATGCGATCGAGCGCCCCTACTTCTACCGTCGCATCCGACTATCAAATCGCTACGCTGACAGGCAGTGCGAACCCATTCGACTACGAAGCTCCGTCGGGCTACAAGGTTCCGAAAGGGGAGGAAATGGAACTGTCGTTCTTGAAATTCAGCGTACCGATGGAGTTGGTCACGCAACCAGAAGGTCAAGCGCAGTACGAGTATTTCCTGCACTTCGTTTGTGAGCAACTTGACGTGCGGGGCGGCTATGGTGGCTTGTCGGCAGTGACCGCGTATGACTACCACAAGTGGCAGGCGCAGGAATGGGCGATTGCCGAACGGTTCAGCGGAATCGAGGTCGATGCTTGCGCCCACTTTGGTCGAGACGAATACGATCCCGTTTCGCATCATGGAGAACCGTACGCCCTGACGGCAGTATTCAATTACCTTCGTCCCGGCGCAAAAGTTCATCGATGGGGTTTTATAAAAGGCGTCAGTTGGTACACGATTCTTGGCAACCTGTTTGTTGAACGGCTCGGCGGTGAAAATTCGTTGCGTGCGGCCCTTGACCGTGACGACATTCAAATCGAGCGCATTAATCATTGTGTGCTCGTCCGAGCCGGACCATTTCCGCGCTTGGGCGCGCCCGAAGAGGGTTTGCCGGAGCCGTACGTGTTCGTCAACAGCGTGTTACGCAAGCTGCGCAACCCGAAACCGGATGGTTTGCATCTGTACGATCCGCAACTAGAAAATGCCGACAACAAGAACGCTCGAACATGGCAAGCGCGGTTCGATTTGCCCGGTGCTCCGCCGATTCCTGAGCCGCCGACGATCGTTCCGCCGCCTGTAAGTCGCGAACCGGCCCGCCAGAGTGTGCGTGGCGGTAACCCGTGCCCCGAAGCTGGTTGGTGGCACACGCCAGCAAAGGCGGGAAGTCGCCGCTACTTCGAAGCTGGCGAAATCATGCCGGTGATCGAGGGCAGTTCGTGGGGTACAACGAACTGGCACTGGTCGCCGAACGAGAAGCAAGACGGGTAACGCCGACAATGACGAGATACCTGATTCTCGACGGTGATCACACGACAGTGGCGGGAACGGTGCAAGCCAAGGCTACGCCGTTCGCGCTCGACGGCAGGCACATCGCGCATGAGAACGATGATGTGTTTTGTCCGGTGTGCAAGACGATAGGCAAAATTCAATGCGTCGGCCCGAGATTGCCAATGACAGGGCCGGACGGTCGCCGCGTCGCGTTGAGTGACGACCTGTGCGTTTGCAAGTGCCCGGTGCCGCCGTTGCTCGTCGCGTCGCAGCACGTCATGTCGGTCAGCGCGTGATGGCGTTTTTGAGCGTCCAAAGGAAGTAGCCCTTCTTGTCCCGAAGCTCCCCACGCTCTTTAAGATGAGCAACCCGCTCGGCGATCATTGCCGCTGCGCCAGAGGCCAGGCCAGTCACGATCGTCGCGTTTGGAGCGCCAACGAGGGTAGCCGCGTTAAGGCCGATCAACCCCGTCAAAATGCCCATCTTCCGTAGCGCGCGCGATTGATTGATGCGATGCACTGTCTTTTCTACGTCGCTGAGCGCGGCGTCGATCTGATTCCGTTGAATGCTTCGAACCTCGCGTACAAACCCTTCGGTACCAAACGCTGACTTGATGCCGATTGGTGCATCCGTCAGGCTACGGCTGAACGTGCTGAAGGCATCGCGATTGTCTTGTTTGACGGCTGACAAGGTTGCAATGTCGAGTCCGTCCAAAAATGGCACATCCAGCGAAAGCAGTGCATGGGTATGACTGTCAGAAAGCCAATCGTGGCGCTGATGAAAGAGCGAGGCTGCGCCGAATTGACCGGGTAGGTCGACCTCATGCTTCAGAAACTCAAGCTCCATTTCCAGAGGAGGAATGAAGGGTGCATAGACGACTTGCCCGGTTCGCATGTAGTCGCCGCCGGGACCGCCGATCCAGTCGATGAACTCAGAAGGGATCGGATGATAGGCTGACCCTGCATATGCGATATGCAGTCCGTTGTTCAAAGTCTTTGTGGTGCTGGTCCAGTAAAGGTTGGGGCGGTAGTTTAATGTCAGCGGCGACGGTCGAAGCTCGCGAAGTTCGTTAAGCGCATCGGGTAGAAATCCGGGGCGATACTCCCCGGTTGGGACGGGTATGTCTCGATAACCTGCACTGTCAGCAGCCCAACTTCGTGCATCACGAAGTATCAGCGTGTCTGCAATCAGGAAGAGTCGTTTCGCGAGTGATTCGAAATTGCTGAACGACCTCACGTTCAAAATGAGGTTTAGCCCATGATGGGCGGTTAGCGCCGCAGATAGGGCTTCACTGTTCGCGCGATACCAGAACTCCACCAAGCCAGCGAAGTCGTCCGGGTCGCGTTCCGTGAACTCGAACAAGTCTCGTTGAATTCTGGATAGAAGCATCTTGCTCTGACCTCGTTTGTTCGCGGCCGCGTACGGATGAGCGCCCGACGGTTACAGCAACGCCGGTACGTTGTGAGTACCACTCCGCCCTAGACTTGATTATGTTTCGTTGGTCACTTCACAACCTTCTTGCCACGTCAGCATCTTGCTTGGGACCAGACGCGGGCGGCGGTGCAAGAAAATGAAATTCACGATGTGTGTCGTGAAAGCGACTCGGCTGGACATCGACGCGCATGGCTTGCATGACCGCACTCAGGAGTGCATCGTGTCGGGCATCGCTCCGTTCCGAATTCCGGTAGGAAATTTCCTTCTGGAATACATGAACGGCGTCCAATACGTTGGGCGATGCCACGAGCGCCAGTGCATTCACGGCGTCGGCGTAACGCTCCTGTGCGGCTGCAGTGGAGCGTCCGGAAATGATATTCGATAGGGCCGTGACGTACTCTTGGTAGTGTTCAATCTTGGTTTGACGCCAGTCCGATTCGTGCTCCCGTCGTTGAGCAAGCGCTGACGTTACGATGACGCCAACAAGCGCAAAAAGGCCAGATGCGAGTGCACCAAGAAATACGGGTAAGGCGGTAGTCAAGTTGACGTTCATACAGTTCCTCTGACGCCATGACGAGAAATAGTTCGCATTTTTGCCGTCGATCCCAAGCAGGGCCTCGCCGTGACTGCTCCACGTGGCCCCCAGCTTTGAAATTGAATTTCGTCGCTTACCAGCCAAGATTGCCGGACCTTGGCGTCGCAAATTGCTCCGGCTCCTTGCCGAGCGGAAAGGCGACAACGTACAGCACGTTGATGGGCATCGGCTTGCTATTCTCGTCCGCCCCGAACTTCACCTGCATCTTCCGTTCTGCATAGCGTAGCGAGACACCGAGTGTCTGGAGCGCGTCGATGTGAGACTGCAACTCGTCGTACACATCGAATTTTTGGGTTTCGCTGAAAGCATCGGCGCAATCCCGGAAATCTCGTAAATAGTCCACAAGCATGGCAAAAGTCTCATCTGCTTCGCGGGTCAACTCGAAAGCCGGTTCAGATAAGTCCGCGTGGCAGGTTTCCGCGAGCGTCGCCAATTGTTTGCCCGTGGTCAGGGGAAGTGCCGTCAATGTGACATGCTCCCGGTCAAATTTTTCCTTCGCTGCCTTAAATTCTTCTTCGGAAGGGATCGAGAACGGCTTGTTGAGCGCATCGATATCTTCGAATTCGAATGCACTGGCGAGCGCGCGCCGGGTATCGAGGCTGGCGGACAAGCCTTGCTCGACACGCTGGACCGTGCGCACGCTCAGCCCCGAAATCGCCGCCAGTTGTTCTTGTGACCATTGTCGTGTCTCCCGGAACAACTTGATGCACACGGCCAGTTCGGCCGGGGTGAGCAAGCGGCTTTGTTGCGAATTGCCGGTACTGTTCATTTCGTAGCTCCATCGTGTTGATCGATGTTGCAAAGTATGGGGAGCGAAACGCCGACGCAACACGACAGGAACCCGACAGTCTACCGACAGACGCGAGCAGGCTGAGGTCACATGGCCGTCAAGGCCGATGTCCGGCGTACCACCAACCGAACCTTACAGGTCGGCGATCGGAGACAGTTTTTCGGTCGCGATGAATTGGGCTAGGCGCACGTGAGCCGACGCTACCACGTGGGCGGGCGTGCTCGCCAGTTGCTGATCGCGCATCAGTAGGATGTGCTCGACGGCGGCGCGACCACTGGCCGGAATTTCGAAGGTTCCAGCTTTCCTCCCGGCGACCGCGCACTCAACCACGGCAGCTTCAGCGATACGAAACTGATCTAGGTCTTGACGACCGACTGTCTCCTCATGGACGAAGTACGCGATGTAGGCGTTTGGAATACCTTGCTGACGATATCGGTGCTTTCGGTGCCGCCAAACAGCGAAGCAAGTGCAGGGTGATGTTCCAGTGACTTTTTTCGAGCGACGACCGCTGTCAACGGCAGCAACTTGTCCTTGCTTAGAGGCTTCTTGCTTCGAGGGGATGTCGTTTTTGCGCGGTGCTTCGTTGTGATTGTGGCGCACGTGTTTAGCACCGGGTTGTCGGTAACGCTGCAAGATTCGGCAGGGACCAAGTCTAACCGAGGGCATGCGCGACTAGGCCGACGATGATATACGTTGGCTCAAAGTAGGAACGTTGTGGCACAAACTGTTGTCAGGTTTGCGCTGCGCACCGAACCTGACGGTGAGCCGTGGCTCATTGCGCATGACGTAGTGGGAACGGGCAACTACTGTGGGTATGAGAAGCTGCGAAGTTCAGTGACCCGGCTGAGTTTTGGCCTGATGATGGGTCAAAAAACAAAAAGCCCCGCAGATCATTGATTTTGCGGGGCTTTTTCGATATTTCTGGCGGAGAGAGGGGGATTCGAACCCCCGATAGGCGATTAACCTATACACGCTTTCCAGGCGTGCGACTTAAACCACTCATCCATCTCTCCGGAAGACCGAGAGTATAGCAAACTCTGGCGGCAGTCCGCCACTCCGTCCGACGATCCATGCAAATCGGTCGGGTCGCGAGGTCGGCGGCCCGCCCGACGACCGTCGAGCGGGCAGTCGCGCCGTCGTGCGATCATGCCCCGTCCGCCTGCATTTTCCAGCCGTTCGTTCAAAGGGAACGCCACGCCATGTCACCATCCGCCTTGCTCGCCTTTGCCCTGATCCTGTCCGTCGGCGTCGCGACGCCCGGCCCGACGGTGTTGCTCGCGATGAGCAACGGCTCGCGGTACGGATTGCGTCACGCGATGGTCGGCATGCTCGGCGCCGTCACGGCCGACGTCTTGATGGTCGCGTTGGTCGGGTTCGGCCTCGGCGTGCTGCTCGACGCGTCGGAAACGGCATTCGTCACGCTGAAGCTGGCCGGCGCTGCTTGGCTCGCCTATGTCGGCGTGCGGATGCTGCTGTCATCCGGCGGTTCTGCCGCCGCGCAGGCGCTCGATCACGCGACACCCGATCGCCGGACCGCGTTCCTGAAGAGCTTTTTCGTCGCGATGAGCAACCCGAAGTACTACCTGTTCATGTCCGCGCTGCTGCCGCAGTTCGTCGACCGGTCGCATGCGATCGCGCCGCAGTACGCGATCCTCGCGGCGACGATCGTCGCGATCGACGTCGTCGGGATGACCGGCTACGCACTGCTCGGCGTGCATTCGGTGCGGGTGTGGAAGGCGGCCGGGGAGAAGTGGCTGAACCGCGTCAGCGGGTCGCTGCTGCTGATGCTCGCGGGGTACGTCGCGCTGTATCGCAAGGCCGCGCACTGACGCGGCGATGCATCGGGAACACGCCTCCCGCCGAGCGGCGCGGCGATGAAGCCGATCGAGCGCTTCACGCTCGAAACGCACGACGGTCCGTACGAAACGTGGCCGTCGCGCACCCATGTGCGCGTGAACGGCGTACGTTCCGGCCTCACTGTTTCCGGCTATGTGCTGCTTCGCCAGTACGAGACGCCGGACGCGTATCTGCTCGTCACCGACTACGACTGCCTGTTCGAGGAGGCCGTCACGTTCACGCTCGTGTCGAAGGATCCATTCAAGGCGCTCGCGCAGCGTACGGTCGGCGCGATGTACGCATCGTGCCATCTGGACGACATCACGTGGACCGACGGCCGGCATTTCAGTGCGACGTTCGTGGGGATCGACGGACGCTGGGATTTCACGATTCGTGACCGATCCGTGCCGTTCATCGTGCCTCGGCTCGGCATGAGTCGCGTGCAGGAACGGTAACGCCGAATCGGCGCTCGCGGACGTCTCGTCCGCGCATGCACGCCGTCCGAAACCTGCCAGAACAGCCGGTTTCATTTCTCTTTCGCATTGATCAGACATGTAAGTTTGGCGGGCTCAAAATCTTGCGCAGCCAACGCGCATGGCGGCAGGAACGGCGACGGTCGGGCATCGTATCCACCTGACACATTACAAAATGAATGCTGATTGAAAGAATTCCTTCCCTTGACGCAAGGCGCTCGAGGCATTTATTGTCCGTCTGCCGACCGTGAGAGAGCACGGCGGCAATCGCGGATGCGCGCCTCGCGCGCATGACAACACGCAGCAGAAAGCAGAAAAGGAAACGTGGTAGCCACATGAAGCCGCTATTCGATGACAAGAACTCCGATGCGGTCAGCGATCGTCCTTCCACCCCGTCTGCGTCACCCGTCGCAGTGCCTGTCGTCGCCGCCGTTGCCGTGCCGGCAGCACGCCCGGCGGAGAACGTCCGCCTGATCACCGTCGACGAGATCGACCAGCTCGGCGCGACGCAGGGCACGCGGATCGCCGCCTTCTCCCAGCAGATTCTCGCGAGCGTCCGTGCGTCGGATGCCGACCAGTTCGGCGACAAGCTCAACGAACTGATCGCGACCGCGAAGGGGCTCGACCCGCGCGGCGCCGACAAGGGCGGGCTGCTCACGCAGGTCACGCGGCTGTTCCGCTCGACCAAGGAGAAGCTGCTGTCGCAATACGAGACGGTGAGCAAGCGGATGGACACGCTCGTCGTCGAGCTCGAGAACCATGCGCAGCGCCAGAAGGCCGGCATCGACGAACTCGAGCGGATGTACAACGACAACTACGCGCTGCACCAGGAGCTCGCGCAGTCGAAGGCGCACGGCGAAACGGCGCTCGTGACGCTGCGCGCGCATCTCGAGGCCGGCCAGCAGCCGGCGGACGACGCGTTCGCCGCGCAACGCCTGCTCGACGTGAAGCGCAAGGTCGACGCGCTCGAAAGCAAGCTCGACGACCTCGACCGCGCGATGCTGATGTCGAAGCAGCTCGCGCCGCAGATCCGGATGGAGCAGGACCAGAAACGCACGCTGACGTCGAAGTTCATGACGATCAAGACCGTGCTGATTCCCGCGTGGACCAACGCGTTCGCGCTCTACCTCGAGCAGCTCAGCACGAAGCGCGCCGCGGCGCTCGCGAACGCGACGTATGACGCGGCCGACGAGGCGATCCGCGCGCAGGCCGACCTGAACCGCCAGAACGCGCAGGAAGTCGCGAAGCTCGGCCAGCGCCCGGTGATCTCGACCGACACGTTCGAATACGCGCAGCAGCAGCTGTTCGGCGCATTCGACGACATCACGCAGATCATCGCCGACGGCAAGCGCCAGCGCGAGCAGGACGCGCCGCGCCTGCGCCAGCTCGAACAGGATCTGATCACCCGATTCGCTCCGAAGCACAACTGAAAGAACCGAGAGAACACCGCATGATTACGCTTGAGAAACGCGCGGCGAAGGTCGCGATCGTCCTCGAAAAACGCCAGATCCTGAAGCCGCCCGTCGTGCGCGTTGGCGCGGCGCTCGACATCTCCGGCTCGGCGAAGCCGCTCTACCAGTCGGGCGTGATCCAGGAGACGCACGACCGGATCCTCGGCATCGCACTGAAGTTCGACGACAACGGCGAAGTCGACACGTGGACCTTCACCGAAGGCTACGATCGCCTGCCGACCGCGACGCCGGACAACTACGGCTCGTACATCTCCGACTACGTGCTTGAAGCGCGGATCGACAAGTGGGGCGGCACGCAGTACGCGCCGGTGATGAACGACATCGTCGATTTCTTCTTCCGCGCGCCGGAGCCGTCGCCGAAGCGCGCAGAGAAGCGCGGCTTCCTGAGCCGGCTGTTCGGCGGTGCGGACGAAACGCCCGCGCCGGCCGCGTCCGCACCGGTGAACGGCGATCTGCCCGCGTGGGTGCTGTTCGTCACCGACGGCCAGAACCCGAAGAACGACCGCAAGCGCGTGCGCCAGCTGCTGGCCGAGTCGCAGCACTACCCGCTGTACTGGTCGCTCGTCGGCGTCGGCGATCCGAGCGAATTCGGCTTCCTCGCGGAAGTCGCGGACGAGATGCCGAACGTCGGCTTCCTGCATCTCGAATCGCTCGACGTCAGCGACGAACAGATCTACGAACAATTGATCACGCAGGAATTCTGCGACTGGGTGCGCGCGAAGTAAGCGCGGCCCGCACGCCTTTTATCCAGAACTCGATTACCCCATCATGTTGAAAGACTTCAAGATCCCGTTGTCGCTCACGGTGCTCGCGCTGATCGCGGCCTATCTCCTCGGCGGCGTGAAGGACATGCTGATCGTCGCGGTCCTGTCGGTGCTCGAAATCTCGCTGTCGCTCGACAACGCGGTCGTCAACGCATCGGTGCTCAAGAACTGGTCGGAGAAGTGGCGCAACCGCTTCATGGTGTTCGGCCTGCCGGTCGCCGTGTTCGGCATGCGGCTCGTGTTCCCGCTGCTGATCGTCGCCGTGATCGGCCACATCGGCATGTGGGACGCGCTGACGCTCGCGATCGAGTCGCCGGAGAAGTACGCGGCGATCCTCACGTCCGCGCATCACCAGGTATCCGCATTCGGCGGCGCGTTCCTGCTGATGGTGTTCTTCAAGTTCATGCTCGATACCGAGAAGGACGAGCACTGGATCGGTTTCCTCGAAGGCCCGATGAGCCATCTCGGCCGCATCACGGCGCTGGAAGTGGCGCTGACGCTCGCGATCATCATCGTCGCGTCGCTCTACGTGCCGGCGGCCGAGCAGGTGGGCTTCCTGCTCGCGGGTGCGTTCGGCGTGATCAGCTTCGTGATCGCGCACGGCATCGGCGATCTGATCGGCGGCGAGGAGACGGGCACGCGCGTGGTGCGCGAAGGCGTCGCGGGTTTCATGTATCTCGAAGTGCTCGATTCGTCGTTCAGCTTCGACGGCGTGATCGGCGCATTTGCGCTGTCGAACAACATCTTCCTGATCGCGCTCGGCCTCGGCGTCGGCGCGGCCTATATCCGGGAGATGACGCTCGTGCTGCTGAAGAAGGGCACGCTCGCGCAGTACCGCTATCTCGAACACGGTGCGTTCTGGGCGATCGGTGCGCTCGCCACGATCATGTTCCTCGGCGTGAAGTTCGACGTGCCCGAGGTCATCACCGGCCTGGTCGGCGCGGCGATGATCGCCGCGGCCGTGTGGTCGTCGATCGTCGTGCAGCGCAAGGAAGACCGGACCGCCGTGGCGGGCGAGTGACCACGCGCGACGCGCGGGTCGAACACCATCAACGAGGGGCCGCGCAGGGCGGCCCGGCATTGCCGCCGGCGCAACGGCGGTTCCAGCAGAAGAGGTTCAGATGATCAATTTGTCGAAAGGCGGTCGCGTCAACCTGTCGAAGGAAGCGCCCGGCACGCAGAAGTTCCGCATCGGTCTCGGTTGGGATGCGAACTCGACGGACACGGGTACGGATTTCGATCTCGACGTGTCGGTGTTCCTGTGCAAGTACGACGCGCAGAGCAATCCGAAGCTGATCTCGGATCAGCACTTCGTGTTCTACAACAGCGAAGTGCGCACGATGGAGCGCAAGGACACCTTCATCCAGCCGGGCGACGATTTTCCGAAGCGCGGGATGCCCGCGTCGAAGTGCCTGGGCGTCGTGCATAGCGGCGACAACCGCACGGGCAGCGGCGACGGCGACGACGAGGTGATCTTCATCGACGTGACGAAGCTTGCCGCGGACATCGAGGAAATCTCGGTGGTCGTGACGATCGACCAGGCCGAAGCGCGCCGCCAGAATTTCGGCCAGGTGCGCAACAGCTACATCCAGATCGCCGACGAGGTGTCGGGCGCGGTGATCGCGAAGTACGCGCTCGAGGAAGACTTCTCGATGGAGACGTCGGTGCAGGTCGGCAGCTTCTATCGCCGCGATGGCCACTTCATGTTCAAGGCGGTCGGCGCCGGCTACAACCGCGGCCTGGGCGACTTCGTGCGCGCTTACGGCGGCGCGGTTTGACTGGCGGCAGCCCGGCCGGCGGGATACCGCCGCGCCGGGCAGGAAGCAGCGATGACGAATCCGTCTGACGAGCCGAAGCGGCTCGAGTTCGATACGACGCCCGAGCGCACGCCCGGGCGTCTTGCGTTCGACGCGCCGCCTGCGGCCGCGACGCCGGTCGCGCGTACGCCCGAGCGGCCGGCGCCGCAGGCGCTCGACTTCGGGCCGGCACCTGCGTCCGATAAGGCCGTGCGCGCGGCACCGGCCGAGGCGGTCGGCCGCGCGGTGTTCGGCGAATCGAACCACCCGCAGCTCGAAGCGTGCTTCCGCGCCGCGCAGGCCAGCTTTCCGAATCTCTATCCCGACTACGCGCCGCGCATCGAGCGGCACATCCGGCAACTGGTCCCGCTCAAGCTCGCGACGGTCGCGACGATCGGCGACGGCGCGCTGGAGACGGCGGGCAACCTCGTCGAAGCCGTCGCGGCGGCGACGCGCGAGTTCAACGAACTCGGCGCGGCCGACATGATGGCCGGCATGCTCGCGCAGGCGACGCGCAAGGCCGGCATGTTCGAACGCTGGTTCGGTGCGGCCGCGTCGGGCCACGTCGACTACCGTGCGGCGATCGGGGCGCTCAAGCAGTCGCTCGGTTTCTTTCCGCGCCGTACCGAGGACCTCGCCGCGAAGGTCCGCCATGCAGAAGAGAACCTCGTGGTCGTGCTCGCGGCGCTGAGCGCGGTGTCGGACGTCGTGCGCGCACCGGATGACGCGGGCGTCGAGCGCACGCTGTTCGACCGACGCAACATCGTCGGGCAGGCGGTGCAGCAGATCCGCATGCAACCCGTGCAATTGCGCGGGCTCGACGAGCGCGTGACCGATCTGCTGTCGCGCGCCGATCATCTGATGAACGTCGTGCTGCCGGCGGCATTGGCGGCGCGGCCCCAGCGCTGAGCGCACGGCTCGGCGGGCACGGAATGCGCGCGCCGCGGCGCGTGCATTCGCTGCGCAGGCCACGCCGCGTCACGCCATTTCACGTACACCGGCGCGAGTCTGCTATCTTCCCGGGCATCTCATCGCTTTCCCGCCGATTCTCTATGACTGACCGCATCGTTGCCGCATTCGATTTCGACGGCACCATCACGACGACCGACAGCTTTCGCCATTTCGTCCGCTATGCGGTCGGCACGCCACGCTTTGCTTGGGCCGGCTTGCGTGCGCTGCCGTGGATCGTCGCGATGAAGGCCGGGCTGCTGTCGCGCGGCGATGCGAAAGCGAAGTTCGCGTCGTTCGCGTTCGGGCCCGTGCGCGAGGACGCGCTCGATGCGCAGGCGCGCACGTTCGTCGACAGCTACCTGCCGAGCCTCGTGCGTCCGGAAATGCTCGACCGCATTCGCGAGCATCGGGCACGCGGGCACGAGCTCGTGCTGGTGAGCGCGTCGCCGTCGCTGTATCTGGAGAAGTGGGCGAAGACGGCCGGCTTCGATGCGGTGCTCGCGACGCGGCTCGCGTTCGAGCGCGGCACCTTCGCCGGGCGGCTCGACGGCGAAAACTGCTGGGGGCCGCAGAAGGTCGTGCGGTTGCGCGGGTGGTGGGGCAACCGGCCGCCGAAGCAGCTGTTCGCGTATGGCGACAGCCGTGGCGACAAGGAAATGGCCGAGCTCGCGAACTGGTCGTGGATCCGCGGGCAAGGGCCGATGCCGCCGATCGGCGGCTGATGCAGTTCGTTACGCGTCGGCCTGAGCCTGGCGCGTGCCGCGCGCCGGACGATACGCACCCCAGCGATTCGCCCGCGCGAACGTGCCGACGTCGTTGAAGCGCACCCCGACTTCACGCAGCGCCGCATGCGCGGTGCGCGCGGTCAGCTGGCGGATGTAGAACGGGTCGCGCACCACGAAGTGATGGATCGCGTGCGTGCTGCCGAAATTGAAGCAGAACAGCTGGAACGGCAGCATCCACCACGGGTTGAGCACCTGGGTCTGCTGGATCACGTTGCGCGAATCGATGTCGCCGAAGTAGTGCATGTTCGAGCTGACGAAGTTGATGCAGAAGCTGCGCACGAAGTTCGGCCCGAGCCACACCACGGCCAGGAAATCGACAACGCTCATCGCGCGTTCGACGAGGGCCGGCACCGTCACCGGGTAGCCGAACGCATGCAGCGCGAACAGGCCGACGTGATAGACGATGAACGCGTGCCACAGCACGTAGTACACGTGACCGACCGGCATGTACGACGACACCTGTTCGACGCGCAACTGCAGGCGCTCGGACGGATCCTGCACCGGCTGCGCGGCCACATACTGCTTGACCTTGCGGCGCATCGCGGCCGGCCGCAGCACGACGGCGAGCATGCCGTCCGCGATCATCAGCAGGCGCTTCACGCCCCAGCGCTCGCCGTTGGTGATGCCGTATTCCTCGAGATCCGATTCGCCGCCCGACACCTTGTGGTGATGCAGGTGCATGCGCCGCCGCGTCCACGGGTTGATCGTGCCGGGCCGCGTGAGCCAGCACAGCGCCATCATCAGGTGATAGGCCCACGGCGTCTTCTTGAAGTACATCAGGTGAATCAGGTCGTGCTCGAGCTCGTGGATCAGCGACGTGACGAACGCGGCGAGCGGCAGCGCGACGTACCACGCGATCGCACCGCGCGCATACAGCCAGGCGATCGCGAGCATCGCGCTCACCGAGACGGCCATCACGGTCGCGCCGACGAGGTTCTGGTTGTCGAGCAGCGGAACGCGCGCGCGGATCGCGTCGCTCGCGGCGTTGACCTCGCGGCGGACATACGCGACCTTGTCCGCGTCGTTGCGAAAGGCGGTTCGTGCGGGTTGGCTCATCGACCGGGGTTCCTGCGGAAAGGGTGGGGCGCAATGCCGATGTGACAAGCATAGGCGCGCGCCGGACCGCACGCGAGGGCCGCCGGTGCCAATGGCGGTGTCATTTCGGGCCACGCTGGCCGGCCGGCGCGGCTAGAGTCTCGCCCCGGTGTCATTGCGGGCCAGCGACGCTACAATCCGCCGAAACCGCTCCGGAGTCCGCCGCATGGTCCTGTCCGTCCCGGATGCCGCGCGCCAGCTGAACAAGGCGACGGTGTCGTCCGCGTATGCGCTGTTCATGCTGATGCTGGCCGAGGAGCGCGGCATCGACGGCGGCCGCATTCTTGCCGGCTCGGGCGTCGAGCGCGACCGGCTCGCGCAACCCGATGCGCGCATCACGCCGCTGCAACAGGCGGCGATCGTGTTCAACCTGCTCGACGCCACCGACGACCCGTCGATCGCGATCGAGATCGGCCTGCGCAGCAGCCTGACGAAAGCGGGACTGATCGGTTTCGGGCTGATGAGCTGCGCGACGCTCGGCGAGGCGATCGCGCTCGGTATCCGCTATCTGCCGACGCGCGTGCCGTTCTTTTCGGTGCGGCTCGCGCAGCTCGACGGGATCGTCGACATCGATGTGCTCGAAGCGTTTCCGCTGGGCCGGCTGCGGCAGTTCGCGGTCGAGAACTTCCTGGTCGAGACGGCGATCCTGTTCAATTCGTTGCTGTATCCGGTGCCGGGGCGCACGCTGCAGTCGCGTGCCGAACTCCACTTCGAATGGCCCGAGCCGCCGTGGTTCGAGCGTTATCGCGCGCGGCTGCCGCGCTGCCATTTCGACGCGAGCGCGAACCGCATCCGCTGCGACGCCGCGCTGCTCGGCGAACCGATCGGCACCGCGAACGAGCATACCGCACAGATGATCGTGCAGCAGTGCGAGGCCGAACTCGCGCGGCTCGGCTATGCGGAAAGCATCGTCGAGCGCGTGCGCAACCTGCTGATCTGCGGCGAGGGCGGCTATCCGTCGGTCGACGACGTCGCGCGCGAGCTGCATGTGTCGGCGCGTACGCTCAAGCGCAAGCTCGCCGAGTACGGCGCGACCTATTCGGCGCTGCTCGACGAGATCCGGTTGCGCGACGCGCTGCGGCTGCTCGAGGGGACGCGGCTGCCGGTCGACGAGATCGCCGCGCGTGTCGGCTATACGGATCGCGCCAATTTCACGCGTGCGTTCAAGCGCTGGACGGGCGTTGCGCCGAGCGAGCGGCGCTGAACCCGGGGACGTACCGGCCTACGTTGTGGGCCTGCCGAGTCATGCCGCGCGCGCCACGACTTCAGACGATCGCGACCCAGTTCGCACCGCGCCCGCCGGCCACGCGTGCGTGCGGCGACAGCGCGCCGTCGTCCGGCGCGATCGCATACACCGACACGGTTTCCGACTGTTCGCCACAGGCGACGAGCCAGCGTCCTGACGGATCGATTGCGAACCCGCGCGGCTGCGTCTCGGTGACGGTCGCGTGCGCGGGTTCGAACCTGCCATCCTCGGTGCGGCGATAGCAGAGCAGGCGGCTCGACGTGCGTTCGCTGACGTAGGCGAAACGCTCGTCGGGCGTCAGGTGCAGGTCGGCGGCCCAGACCGACGGCTCGGCGGGCGCGGGCGGCCGTGCGTGGCCTTGCGCGAGTTCGGCGACGGCCGGATGGCGCGCGCTCACGTGTGCATCGCCAAGCCGGCCGGTGTCGGGATCGCGCGTGAACGTCGCGAGCGTGGCCTGGAATTCGCTGACGACGACGAGCGTACGGCCGTCATCCGCGAAATGCAGATGACGCGGACCGAACCCGGCCGGCACGCGCGTTTCGCCGTGTTCGAGCGCGCGCAGGCCGCCCGCGTCCTCGACGAGCGCGAAGCTGAACACACGATCCGAGCCGAGCGAACTGACGTACGCGAAACGGTTGTCCGGCGACACGATCACCGAGTGCGCGTTCGCGATGCCGCCCGCGACCTGCAGCGGCGCGCCGTCGCCGTCGCGCACGCGCGCGGCGTCGTAGAGGCTCAGCGAATTCCCGCCGTACGACGCGCCGAGCAGCCAGCGGCCGCTGCGGTCGAGCGACAGGTACGCATGGCTTGCGTCGATCGCGGTCGCGCCGATGCGCACGAGCGCGCCGGTGGCCGGCACGACGCGGAACGCGACGATCGTCGGCTGTTCGTCGCGCGTCGCGACGTAGAGCCGCGCGCGGTCGGCTTGTACGGCGATCGGCATCGCGACGTCGCCGGCCGGGTAGCGGGCGAGCGGCGCGAGCGTGCCGTCAGCGGCGAGGGAGAACGTGGCGAGGTCGCCGTCGGCGGCATTCGAGACGACGACGGTCAGGCGGTCAGTGTTCGGCATGGCGGAGCATCGAAGCGTTCGTGAAGGAGTCGTCGGCCGGCAGGCCGCGCGGCGGATCGCTGCGCCGGTGCGTGCGCGCGAACAGCGCGGCGACCGCGGCGACGAGCGAAGCGATCGCGAGCGCATACAGCCCGCCCGTGATCGAACCCGTATGTTGCTTCAGATAGCCGAAGGCCGTCGGCGCGACGAACCCGCCGAGGTTGCCGACCGAGTTGATCAAGGCGATCACGGCCGCGGCCACGCGCGTGTCGAGATAGCCCTGCGGGATCGGCCAGAACAGCGACGACGCGGCCTTGAAGCCGAGCGCGGCGAAGCAGATCGACGCGAACGACCATACCGGATCGTGCGACGTCGACGCGAACAACCCGCATGCGGCGAGCACGAGCGAGCACGCGAGCCAGCGCTGCGGATGCTTCCACTTCGACGACAGCACCGCGAAGCCGTACATCGCGCCGATCGCGATCATCCACGGAATCGTGTTGTACAGGCCGACCTGGAAATCGGTGAGGCCACCCATCTTGCGGATGATCGTCGGCAGCCAGAACGTGGCCGCGTAGATCGTCAGCTGGATCGCGAAATACAGGAAGCAGAACAGCATGATCTGCGGATCGCGCAGCAGCGCGCTGGCGCGCACCGGCACGTTCGAGCGGACGTCGCGCGTCGCGCGCTCCTCGTCGAGCGCGTTCTGGAGCGCCGTGCGTTCTTCGGCCGTGAGCCACGTGGCGTCGCGGATATGCGATTTCAGCAGCAGCCAGCTCGCGCCGCACAGTGCGACCGAGAACATCCCCTCGATCAGGAACATCCACTGCCAGCCTTCGAGGCCGAAGCCGCGCACCGACAGCAGCGCACCCGTGACGGGCCCGGACAGCACCGACGCGAAGGCGGAGCCGCCGAGGAAGATCGCCATCGCCTTGCCGCGTTCCTGCGGCGGCAGCCATTGCGACAGGTACAGCACGACGCCGGGGAAGAAGCCGGCCTCGGCGGCGCCGAGCAGGAAGCGCAGCGCGTAGAACGACGTGTCGTTCCACACGAACGCCATCGCGGCCGCGACGATGCCCCACGTCGCCATGATCCGGGCCAGCCACACGCGCGCGCCGTAGCGCTGCATCAGCAGATTCGACGGCACTTCGAACAGCGCGTAGCCGACGAAGAACAGCCCGGCGCCGAGGCCGTACGCGGCCGCGCCGATGCCGATCGACGCTTCGAGATGGCGATCGACGAAGCCGACGTTCACGCGGTCGATGTAATTCGCGATGAACATGATCAGCACGAGCGGCAGTACATGCCACTTCACTTTCGAGACGGCGGACGCGAGCGGGTCGCGTCCGGGCAGGGCGGGCGAGGGCGGGTTCAAGCGTGTCTCCGATCGGGCGGGGGCGGACGGGGCGGTTGCCCGCGTCCGCGTCTGGGTGGCGGTCTGCATGGTATGTCGTCGTATAACATAGTACGCCTGAGAGACGAGGGAGGCGTCGCGGGTTTACCCGAAATTTGCCCAGATATTGGGGAATTTCACGAGATCGGTTGGGTATCCAATCATGTCTGATGACATATGACATGAAATGAGTATGCGCCGATCACCGGACACCCGGTCGCGACCCGTGCGCGCGGTGCATCGACCGGGCAGCGCCGTCCGGCGCCCGCCGCCGCGGCCGTTACGCCATCGACACGACGCTGTTGAGCAGCGTCTTCACGAGCACGGCCTGCCGCGTCGCGCCCGTTTTCGCGAAGATGCCGCGCAGGTGCGCGCGCGCGGTGTTTTTCGTGATGCCGGTCGCGGCGGCGGCCTCGTCGAGCGTCAGCCCGTCGACGAGCAGCAGCGCGATTTCGGTTTCCATCGGCGTGAGCCGGAACAGCCGGTGCAGCATGTCGCGCGACGTCTGCGGCGACGACGCCGGATCGCGGACGAACACCGCGACGGCCGGCCGGTGCTGGCGGTCCTCGGCGCCGCGGTAGGGCGCGAGCGGGCGCAACAGCACGCTCAGCGGCATTGCGCCGCCGGGGCGCGACAGCGTGGTGGCTTCGATGCGCGCGAGCGCGCCCGCGCGGAAATGCTCGAGCGCGGCCTGCAGCGCCTTCTGCAGCCGCCGCTCGTCGAGTGGGCACGATGCATGGAGCCGCTCCTGGCGCATGCACAGCCCGTCCTGCTGCTCGATCAGCCGCTCGGCGATGCGGTTGCGCTTGATCACGCGGCCGTCCTCGTCGACGATCGCGGTGCCGACGTCGAGCCGGTCGACGGTGCCCGCGTACAGCGCGCGTTCGGCATCGAGCACGTCGAACGCCGCATGTAGTTCGACCGCCCGCTGCAGGTGCGGCAGCAGCGTCGCGATCTGTGCGCGCTCGGCCGCGTCGAAATCGCGGCCGCCGTGCGCGCGGCTCACGAAGAACGCGCATTCGACGCCGCGTTCGCCGCGCAGGTTCGCGCCGAGGATGTAGCGCAGGTCGAGCGGTTGCAGGTACTGCCGATAGAAATCGTGCGCGCGCCACGCGGTTTCGCCGAACAGCCGGTCGGCCGTGAAGACCTGGCCGGGCGGCTGGTCGAGAAACGGGCACAGCGCATAGAACTGCTCGCTGTACGACGGCTCGCCAGGCAGCAGCGGGCCGTGTGCCGATGCGTTGATGATGAGGCCGTGCCGTGCGCCGCCCGGATTGCGCAGCACGAGCGTCGTGAAGCTCGCGTCGAGCCGCGCGCGGACCGCTTCGAGGAAGCCGGCCCACGGGGTCGCTTCCGACGGGCCCTGATAGACGAGCCCGAGCCACGCGCTGAGTTCGCGCGCCGTCCATGCCGCGTCGTCGAAACCGTCGTGCGCGGCCGGGTCGCCGGGCGCCAGCGCGATGGACATGCTCGTGTTCTCCTGGTCGGGATGAAGGATTCCCGGACCAGCATACCGGCCGGCTGGCGGCCCGCGTCATCCGAACGGAGTAGGCGGCGCGGGCAGGCGGGCAGCCGCCGGGCTGCCCGCTGGCGGTGCTTACGCCGCGCGTTCGCGCAGCAGGTACGCGACGATACGGTCGGCCGCTTCTTCAGGCGATTCGGCGACCGTGTCGACGCGCAGCTCGGGCTGCGCGGGCGGCTCGTACGGCGAATCGATGCCGGTGAAGTGCTTCAGCTCGCCGCGCCGTGCCTTCCGGTACAGCCCCTTCGGATCGCGCTGCTCGGCGACCGCGAGCGGCGTGTCGACGAACACCTCGACGAACTCGTCGGGGCCGACCATCGCGCGCGCCATGTCGCGTTCCGCGCGGAACGGCGAGATGAACGACACGAGCGTGATGAGCCCCGCGTCGAGCATCAGCCGCGCGACTTCGGCGACGCGCCGGATGTTCTCCACGCGATCGGCCTCGGTGAAGCCGAGATCGCGATTGAGCCCGTGCCGCACGTTGTCGCCGTCGAGCAGGTACGTGTGCTTGCCGAGCGCGTGCAGCCGCTTCTCGACGAGGTTCGCGATGGTCGACTTGCCGGCGCCGGACAGCCCCGTCAGCCACACGATGCGCGGCGTCTGCGCCTTCTGCGCGGCACGCGCGGCGCGGTCGACGTCGACGGCCTGCCAGTGCACGTTGTGCGCGCGGCGCAGCGCGAAGTGCAGCATCCCGGCGCCGACCGTGTCGTTGGTGAAACGGTCGATCACGATGAAGCCGCCCGTGTGGCGGTTGCGGTCGTACGGATCGAATGCGACGGGGCGGTCGAAGCTCAGGTTGCACACGCCGATCTCGTTGAGCGCGAGCGTGCGCGCCGCGAGATGCTCGCGCGTGTTCACGTCGATCTTGTACTTCGGCGTCGCGCAGGTCGCGCCGACCGTCTGCGTGCCGAGTTTCACGAGATACGGGCGGCCGGGCAGCAGCGGCTCGTCGTGCATCCAGACGAGGGTCGCCTCGAACTGGTCGGCCACCTCGGGCGGCGCATCCGCGCGCGCGATCATGTCGCCGCGGCTGATGTCGATCTCGTCGGCGAGCGTGAGCGTCACCGCGTCGCCGGCGCGCGCGATGTCGCTTTCGCCGCCTTGCGTGATCACCGACGCGACGCGGCTCTCCTTGCCGGACGGCAGCACGCGCACGCGTTCGCCGACACGGATCTCGCCCGACGCGATGCTGCCTGCGTAGCCGCGGAAATTCAGGTGCGGGCGGTTGACCCACTGCACCGGCAGCCGGAACGGTTCGTCCCGTGTGACGCGCGCGGCGAGCGGCAGCGTGTCGAGATGCTGCATCAGCGTCGGGCCCGCATACCACGGCATCCGCGCGCTCGGCACGATCACGTTGTCGCCGCGCAGCGCCGACATCGGGATGCTGACGATCTCCGCCAGCCCGAGCTCGGCCGCGAACGCGCGGTAGTCGGCGGCGATGCGCTCGAATACGGCGCGGTCGTAGTCGACCAGGTCCATCTTGTTGATCGCGAGCACGACGCGCTTGATGCCGATCAGTGCGACGAGGTGGCTGTGGCGGCGCGTCTGCGTGAGCAGGCCCTTGCGCGCGTCGATCAGGATCACGGCGAGGTCGGCGGTCGACGCGCCGGTGATCATGTTGCGTGTGTATTGTTCGTGGCCGGGCGTGTCGGCGACGATGAACTTGCGTCGCGCGGTCGCGAAGAAGCGGTACGCGACGTCGATCGTGATCCCTTGCTCGCGCTCGGCCGACAGGCCGTCGACGAGCAGCGCGAAATCGAGTTCGCCGCCCTGCGTGCCGACCTTCTTCGAATCGGCTTCGAGCTGCGTGAGCTGGTCGTCGAACAGCATGTTCGATTCGTAGAGCAGGCGGCCGATCAGTGTGCTCTTGCCGTCGTCGACGCTGCCGCACGTGATGAAGCGCAGCAGATCCTGGGTTTGCGCGTGCATATCGTCGGCAGCGCGTGAATCGGGTGCGTGGCGCGCGAGCGTGTTGGGCGCGGTGAGAACGTGTGTCATCAGAAATAGCCCTCCTGTTTCTTCTTTTCCATCGAACCGGCCGAATCGCTGTCGATCAGTCGTCCTTGCCGTTCGGACGTGCGCGTCTCGCGCATCTCCTGCAGGATGTCGTCGAGCGACGTCGCGTCGCTGTCGATCGCGCCCGTCAGCGGATAGCAGCCGAGCGTGCGACACCGCACCTTGCGTATCTGCGGCACTTCGCCTTCGCGCAGCGGCAGGCGTTCGTCATCGACCATGATCAGCGCGCCGTCGCGTTCGACCACGGGCCGTTCCTTCGCGAAGTAGAGCGGCACGATCGGGATGTCGTGAAGCTGGATGTACTGCCAGATGTCGAGCTCGGTCCAGTTCGAGATCGGGAACACGCGCAGGCTTTCGCCCTTGCGCTTGCGCGCGTTGTACAGCGACCAGAGTTCGGGGCGCTGGCGCTTCGGGTCCCAGCGGTGCTGTTCCGAACGCAGCGACACGATGCGCTCCTTCGCGCGCGATTTCTCCTCGTCGCGGCGGGCGCCGCCGAACGCGGCGTCGAAGCCGTAGTGGTCGAGCGCCTGCTTGAGCCCCTGGGTCTTCCACACGTCGGTGTGCACGGCCGAGCCGTGCGTGAACGGATCGATGTCGTTCGCGACGCCGTCGGGGTTGATGTGCACGCGCAGGTCGAGGCCGAGGCGCGCGGCGGTCTCGTCGCGAAACGCGATCATCTCGCGGAATTTCCACGTCGTATCGACGTGCAGCAGCGGAAAGGGCGGCTTCGCCGGGTAGAACGCCTTCATCGCGAGATGCAGCATGACCGAGCTGTCCTTGCCGATCGAATACAGCATCACCGGGTTCTCGCTCTCCGCGACCACCTCGCGCATGATGTGGATGCTTTCGGCCTCCAGTCGCTCCAAGTGGGTCAACATCGTTCGTCTCCTTGTTTCATGCCGGTGCCGCGCGACATGTGCGGCGTCTCGTGCATGACACCGACGGTATCGAGCGAGCGGCATGCCGCTCTTCGTCCGGGTGGACTAAACCGCGGCACGGCGGTGGCGCGGATCTTTCCTTAGTCCACCCGGACGAAGTGGCGCGCGGCGGTGGCGCTTAAGGTGAACGCTCGACCATCGGCGGAGACGACACATGACGGACGACACACGTGCCACGCAATTGCTTTCGGGCCAGACCTGGGCCGATTTCTGCGACACCCTGAAACGCAGCGGACAACAGATCCTGCGCGCCGAGGCGCCGGACGATCCGCTGACGCGCGCGGAAGGATTCCGCTACCTGAGCCGGCTGATGCGCATCGCGCTCGAAATGCACGTCGAGTTCGCGGACGGCGCGTGGCCCGGATTTTTCTCGCCGTCGCACGAGACCGCGAAGATCGGCGCCGACAATCCCGACAACCTGTACCAGTACGCGCGTCTCGACGGCCGTTGCGAATACCGCGTGACGGGGCGGCGCGGCACGGTCGCGTACCTGAGCTTCGGCACGCAGAAGGGCGGCTACGAGACCGACGGCAAGATGCTGCAGACGGGCTTTCTCGATGCGAAGCAGCTCGAGATCGCGCCGGACGGCAGCTTCGAGATCGTCTTGAGCGAAACGCCGCGCGCGGGCAACTGGGTGCGCATGGAGCCCGGCACCAACGCGTTACTGGTGCGCCAGACCTTCCTCGACCGTCGTGCGGAAACGCCGGCGCAGTTGAAGATCGAACGTATCGGTGCCGGCGATCGCCCGGCGCCGCTCGATCCGCTCGTGCTGCAAGGCGGCTTCACGCGCGCCGCGCAGTTCGTCGAGCAGACCGCGAAGCTGTTCGCGGACTGGGCCGCGAGCTACCGGTCGCACGTGAATGCGCTGCCGCCCGCCGACCAGGCGCTGTGCCAGTCGGTCGGCGGTGATCCGAACATCTACTACTACCACTCGTGCTGGTCGCTGGCCGACGACGAAGCGCTCGTGATCGACGTCGACACGGTGCCCGACTGCGACTTCTGGAACGTGCAGCTCAACAACTACTGGATGGAGTCGCTCGATTACCGGCACTTCGATATCTGCGTGAACAAGCACAGCGCACGGCTGAATGCGGTCGGCGGCGTAACGGTGGTGGTCGCGGCCGCGCAGCCGGGCGACGCGAACTGGCTCGACACGGCCGGGCATCGCACCGGCACGATCTGCTGGCGCTGGGTCGGGGCCGCGCAGCCGGTGCATCCGCGCACGCGGGTGGTGAAGCTCGCGACGCTGAAGGAGGCCGCATGAATGCGCCGCTTGACCGGATCCGCACGCTGCTTGCAGCCGACGGGTTGATCGCCGAAGCCGTGTCGCGTACGGGCGGGCTCACCGCGTTCGGTGACGGGCCGTATCGCGAAGCGCTCGACGTGATGTGCGCGTCGCTGATCGACGAAGCGAACCTGTCCGCGCGCGGCGCGGAGATGATGCGCGAGAAGCTCGTCGGCCAGCTCGTGAACCGGCTCGTTATCGAGGATTACTTCCGGCGTCATCCGGAAATCGAGGAGATCGTGATCGACGATCCGCTCGTGATCGTCGGCCTGCCGCGCACCGGCACCACGCTGCTGCAGCGCCTGCTGGCCGTCGACCCGCGCTTCCACACGGCCGCGTGGTGGGAAACCCGCTACCCGGCGCCGCTCGCGGGCGAGACGCTTGCCGAACCGACGGTGCGCATCGCGCGCGCGCAGGCCGAGGTCGCGACGATGATCGACTGTATTCCGCAGATCCTGACGATCCATCCGCTCGATGCGATGCTCGCGGACGAGGAGTTCATGCTGATGGAACACGCGTTCGTGTGTGCGATGGATTCGTACGCGAACGTGCCGCGCTATACGGCGTGGCTCGCGCAGCAGGATCTCACGCCGGTCTACACGTACCTGAAGCGGATGCTGCAGTTCCTGCAGTGGCAAAAGGTGCAGCGCGGCGTCGCGCCGGCCGCGCGCTGGCTGCTGAAGACGCCACAGCACCTGCATGCGCTCGACGTGCTGTGCCGCGTGTTTCCGCGCGCGCAGGTCGTGCTGACGCACCGCGATCCGGCGCAGACGATTCCGTCGATGGCGAGCATGGCGCACACGCTGTGGCAGATGTATGCGGACGATCCCGATCCGCTCGCCGTCGGCGCGCAGTGGAACGCGGGGATGGCGCGCGCGATCGGCGCGGCGATGGCTGCGCGCGATGCGCTGCCGGCCGACCGGTTCCTCGACGTGCGATTCGAGGACACGGTGTCGAATCCGCTCGGCGTTGCCGAGGCCGTGTACGCCTTTGCCGGCATGCCGCTCGATGCGCGGCAGCGCGCGGCGATGACGGACTGGATGGCGCGCAACGGCCGCGACAAGCGTGCCGCGCACGACTATTCGATCGCGCGCTTCGGCTTCACCGATGCGCAACTGGCGCGCGATTTCGCCGCATATCGCGCGCGGCACCTGCGGGCCGCCGGCTGACGGCCGGGCTCGCGAGACCAACGATAACCAGGAGACAAGCCATGTTGCTGAAGGACAAGATCGTCGTGATTTCCGGGATCGGGCCGGGGCTCGGCGTGAAGCTCGCCGTCGAGGCCGCGCGCGAGGGGGCGTGCGGCGTGGTCGTCGCGGCGCGCACGATGGAAAAGCTCGACGACGCCGAAACGCGGATCCGTGCGCTCGGCGTCGATTGCGACGTGCTGAAGGTGAAGACCGACATCACCGACCGCGCGCAATGCCGGCAGCTTGCGACGCAGGCCGTCGAGCGCTTCGGCCGGATCGATGCGCTCGTGAACAGCGCATTCGTGCACGGCACGTTTCCGGAGCCGGTGGAGGAAGCCGACCTCGACGGCTGGCGCGCGGTGTTCGACACCAACGTGTTCGGCACGATGGCGCTCACGCAGGAAGTCGTGCCGCACATGAAGCGGCGGAAGCGCGGCGCGATCGTGATGATCAACACGCAGGCGACCCGCAAGCCATTTGCAGGGGAAGGCGGCTACGCTGTATCGAAGGGGGCGCTCGCGGTTGCGGCAAAATACCTGGCGCGCGAACTCGGCGTGCACGGCATACGCGCGAACAGTATCCACATGGGGTGGATGTGGGGCGTGCCGACGCAGACGTATTTCCGGCAGGCGGCCGCCGAGTACGGGCTGACGGAGGAGCAGATCATCGCGCCGATCGCGTCGAACATCGCGCTCGCGAAGCTGCCGACCGACGACGACTGCGCGCGCGCGGCGCTGTTCCTTGCGTCGGACTACGCGAACGCGGTGACGGGCGCGACGCTCGACGCAAACGGCGGCGATTTCATGCCCTGACGATGGAGCAAAGAATCATGCAGGACCACCACGAAGTACGACATTTCTTTGCGTTCAACGGCGATGCGGACGGGCTGTGCGCGCTTCAGCAACTGCGGCTCGCGGAGCGCGTGCGCGGCACGCTCGTGACCGGTGTGAAACGCGACATCAGGCTGCTCGAGCGGATCAGCGCGCGGGCGGGCGACCTCGTCACGGTGCTCGACGTGTCGCACGACCAGAATCGCGATGCGTGCGCGCGGCTGCTGGGCGACGGCGCGACGGTCCGCTATTTCGACCATCACTTCGCGGGCGAGCTGCCCGACGATCCGCGCTTCGCCGCGCATATCGACACGGCGGCCGACGTCTGCACGAGCGCGATCGTGAACCGGTATCTTGGCGGGCGGCACGTGCGCTGGGCGATCGTCGCGGCATTCGGCGACGAACTGCCGGCGCTTGGCAATGCGCTCGCGCGCGAACATGGGATCGACGAGGCGGAACGCGACACGCTCGCCGAACTCGGGCTCTACCTGAACTACAACGCATACGGCGAGTGTGTCGGCGATCTGCATTTCGACCCGGCGGCGCTCGCCGATGCGATGCTGCCCTGCGTCGATCCGCTCGATTTCGTGCGCGAGACGGCCGTGTTCGCCGCGCTGCGCGACGGCTACCGCGACGACATGGCGCATGCGTGCGCGCTCGCGCCGCTGCGCGAGGTGCCGGGTGCGACACTGGTCCGGATGCCTGATCATCCGTGGGCGCGGCGCGCGACCGGCATGCTCGCGAACGAGCGGATGCGCAACGCGCCGGATGCGGCGCTCGCGGTGCTGTCGCCGCGCGCGGACGGTGGCCTCGTCGTCAGCGTGCGCGTGCCCGATGGCCGGCCGCTCGGCGCCGACGAGTTCTGTCGAGGCTTTCCGACCGGCGGCGGGCGCAAGCGCGCGGGCGGCATCAACCATCTGCCGGAAGCCGAGTTCGACGCGTTCGCCGAGCGATTCGAGGCGGCGTTCCGGCTCGATTGATTGAAGCGATGGTCCGAGATGCGTGCGCCGTGCAGCTATCGCATGGTGCGCGCATCGCGAATGGATCAACCGGTCGCGCCCGCGAGCGCGGCCGGCACGTTGTGACCGTAGCAGCGCTCCTCGACGCGCTCGGCGATGCGCCAGCCCTGCGCGGTGCGCATGAACCGGTCGACGTACCACAGCCCGAGAAACATCACCTGCGTGCCGCCGTCCGGCAGCACGACCTCCATCGGATTGAAGCAGATCGTGCGGCCGCGCGCGGTATCGCCGTCGAGCCGGATCGACAGGTTGCCGACCAGGTGCTGGTACTGCGGAAACTGCGGCAGCACGGTGCGCAGCCACGCCTTCACCTCCGGATAGCGGCCGGCGATGCCGCCCATCGCGCGATAGTCGATTGCCGCATCGGGTGTGAACACCGCGTCGAGCGCGTCGAAGTCGCGCGTGTCGATCGCGCTCGAATACGCGACGACCAGCTCGCGGATATCGTGATGGTCGGACAGCGTTTGCAGATCGGGCATCGACGGCTCCCGGTCACGCGCTGTTGCGCCGGCGTGCCGCATGGAGCGCTTCGGCGCGCTGCTTCACGTCGCGTGCGCACTGGTCGAAGCCCTGTTTCACCCACGCACCGTGGTGCTGCATGATCGTGTCCGCATTGATGCCGAGGAACTGGTCGGTCGTGAAATAGCGGCAGCGCTCCGCGCCGATCGCATCGATGTACTGGTCGCGGCGCGCGGCGTCCTTGTTGTCGTCGGTCGGGCGCTGCTCCCACGACAGCAGGCGTTCGGGTTCGTACGCAACGAGGATCTCGCTGACGGGAATCACGGTCTCCGTGCCGGGAATGCGCACGTGCATGTGCACGAAATCGCCGAGCCTGCCGGTCGTTTCGAAGCCGACGCAAAACGTGTTCCATTCGCCGTAGCGCGGGAAGTCGGTCAGCACTTCCCAGACGACGGAGGCCGGCGCGTCGATGTCGACGGTGATCGAGGTAACGAGATTCGAGGGTTTGGTCATGGCGGCGTATCGGATGAAGCCGCGCGTACCCGGCTGGCGGGAAACGTCGCGGCGGTCGGAAGGATTCACGCCGGTATCGGTCGGCGCGCGTGACGGGTGCGGATCGGGGCGTGCGGGGGCGTTCGCGGCCCGCACATGCCGCGCAGCGCGGCGCACCCGACATCGAGCGTAGGCCGGCGCACGCGGCGCAGAATCGTCGGAACGGACTAAGGCGTTTCACCGGGGGCAGCGGGTGGCGCGACTGCGGTGACCGTCGACGGCATGGGCATGCCGGCGCGTCGGACGTCGACACCACGCCGTGCAGCCGCGACAATGCGTGTCTCTTCCCGCTTTCGTCATCGAGGTGCCCGTGCCCGCCAAGCCGTCCGTTGCTCCCGCGATCGTGTGGTTCCGCGACGATCTGCGCGTGACCGACCAGCCCGCGCTGACGCGCGCGGTGGCATCGGGCCGGCTGCTCGTATGTGTATTCGTCGACGACACGGGCGACGGCGCCGGGCGAGCGCTCGGCGGCGCGGCGCGCTGGTGGCTGCACGGATCGCTGGCCGGGCTCGACGCGGCGCTGGCGCGTCATGGTGGACGCCTGCTGCTGTTGCGCGGCGACGCGCAGCGCGAGATCGAGCGCGTCGTGCACGACACGGGGGCGGCGGGCGTGTACTGGAACCGCCGCTATGCGCAACCGCAGCGCGATGCCGATGCGGCGCTGAAGGCGTCGCTCAAGGCGCGCGGCGTCACGGTCGAGAGCAGCAACGGCAGCCTGCTGAACGAGCCGTGGGAGGTGCTGACGGGCAGCGGCGCGCCGTACCAGGTGTTCACCGCGTACTGGCGCGCGGCGCGACGCGATCGTACGGTCACCGCGCCGCTGCCGGAACCCGACCGGATCGGGTTTCATCCGTGGCCGAAAACCGTGAGCGACCGGGCGCTGGCACTCGACGCGCTCGCGTTGCGGCCACACGCGCCCGATTGGGCCGGCGGCCTGCGCGACGCGTGGCCCGTGCCCGACGAAGCCGGTGCGCACGCACGGCTCGACGCATTCCTGACGACCTCGCTCGCCGGCTATGCGGATGCGCGCGACTGCCCCGACCGGCCCGCGACGAGCCGGCTGTCGCCGTTCCTGCGCTTCGGCAACGTGTCGCCGCGACAGGTGTGGCATGCGGTGCAGGGCGCCGCGAACGCAGGTGGCGCGGCGTGCGCAGCAGGCGCTGACAAATTCCTGAGCGAACTCGGCTGGCGCGAATTCAGCTACGCGCTGCTGTATCACTTCCCGGCGTTGGCAACCGACAACTTCCGCGCGCAGTTCGACGCGATGCCGTGGCGCGACGATCCCGCCGCGCTGCGCGCATGGCAGCGCGGGCTGACCGGCTATCCGCTCGTTGATGCGGGCCTGCGCGAACTGTGGACGACCGGCTGGATGCACAACCGCGTGCGGATGGTCGTCGCGTCGTTCCTGATCAAGCATCTGCTGATCGACTGGCGTGCGGGCGAAGCATGGTTCTGGGACACGCTGGTCGACGCCGATCCCGCGAACAACGCGGCGAGCTGGCAGTGGGTGGCCGGCTGCGGCGCCGACGCCGCGCCGTATTTCCGCATCTTCAATCCGGTCGCGCAGGGGCAGAAGTTCGATCCGGACGGTGCGTACGTGCGGCGCTGGGTGCCCGAGCTTGCCGGCCTCGACACCGCATCGATCCATGCGCCGTGGGAAGCATCGCCGCTGGAACTCGACGCGGCTGGCGTGCAGCTTGGCGTCGACTATCCGGAACCGCTCGTCGAACATGCGGCCGCGCGCGCCCGTGCGCTCGATGCGCTGGCTGCATTGCCTAAGCGCCGCTGACCGCACGCGCCGGGTTGAAGCATCAATTGCAGAACGCGACGTGTTCGAGCAAGGCGTACGCGACGCCCGAGCTGAAATAGGCTGCGCCGCACCACGCGACGAACGCGAGCGTGCCGGCGGCCAGCGCCGCGCGGATCATGCCCATGCCGCGTTGCCCGACGCCGGACGCGCGACGCGCGCGTCGTTGATCGGCAGGTGCAGCAACGCCGCGAGCACGCCGAGCGCGATCGAGCCGATCCACAGCGGCATGTACGAATGTGTCGCGTCGTACACGAGCGCACCGAGCCAGACGCCGAAGAAGCTGCCGAGCTGGTGCCCGAAGAACACGAAGCCGAACAGCGTCGCGATGTAGCGCACGCCGAACACCTGCGAGATCACGCCGTTCGTCAGCGGCACGGTGCCGAGCCACGTGAACCCCATCACGGCCGCGAACACGTAGACGCTCGCGGGCGACAGCGGCACAGCGACGAACACGGCCATCGTGAGCGCACGCACGAGGTACAGCACCGACAGCACGTACTTGCGCCGCAGCAGCCCGCCGAGATGGCCGCACGCGTAGGTGCCGGCCACGTTGGTCAGTGCGATCAGCGCGAGCGCGACGCTCGCGTGGCGCGCCGGCAGCCCGTGGTCGAGCAGGTAGGCGGGAAGATGCGTCGCGATGAAGGCGAGCTGGAAGCCGCACGCGAAGAAGCCCGCGTTCAGCAGCCAGAAGCCGCGATGCGCGAACGCCTCGCGCACGGCTTCGCCGATCGACTGGTCGGGGCCGGCGGCGCCGGCAGCCTGTGCGGGCCGGTCGCGCAGCAGCACGGCGAGCGGCGCGAGCACCACCGCGACGAGCGCCAGCGCGATGAACGCATGCCGCCAGCCGATGCCGCCGATCAGCGTCTGGGCGACGGGCACCATGCAGAACTGGCCGAGCCCGCCGATCGCGCCCGCGACGCCGAGCGCCCAGCCGCGCCGGTCGGGCGAAAACAGGCGGCTCAGCGCGCCATAGATCGAAGCGAACGCCGAGCCCGACAACGCGATGCCGATCACGAGCCCGGCGCCGACCGTGAACATGCCGGTCGTCGCCGCATGCGCCATCGTGACGAGTCCGGCCGCATACAGCAGCATCCCGGCGACGATCACGCGCAGCGAGCCGAAGCGATCGGCGACCATGCCCGTGAACGGCTGCGCGACGCCCCAGATCAGGTTCTGCAGCGCAAGCGCGAGCCCGAACGCTTCGCGCGACCAGCCGTGGTCGAGCGATACCGGCGCGAGGAACAGGCCCTGCACGTGGCGGATGCCGAGCGCGGCGCCCATGATCAGGCCGCCGGCCAGTACGGGCAGCCAGCGGCGGCGGACTTCCTGTTCGATCGGGGTCATGCGTGTCTCCGGATGAGGGCGCGCGGCAAGACGGCCGCGCTCGATCCGATTAGACGATCGGGCCCGTCGTCGCTCAAGCGATCATTCGGTCAGGTTGGCATGCGTGCGGGGAATGCGACGAGGGGGCAGGGAGTGGGGCGGGAGCGCCCGGCATCGATCAGGATCGTTCGCAAACGCCGCGCCGGCTTACGCCGATGCGGTGTCGTGCACACGCATCGCGGTATCGCATTCGGCCGCTTCGGCGAGCATCCAGTCGCGGACGTCGGCGACTTCGCGGCGCGGGGCCGGATCGTGCTGGAACAGCCAGTAGCCGTACGCATCGGACAGCGCCTGCGTGTGCGGCCCGAGCACCGCGAGCCGGCCGTCCGCGAGCATCGGCGCGACGAGCGCGAGCCGGCCGAGCGCGACACCCTGGCCCGCGATCGCGGCCTGGATCACCTGGTCGTACTGGTTGAAACGCAGCACGCCTTTCGGGCGCGCGTCGCCGAGCCCGGCCGCGTGCAGGTGCGCGCGCCACTGCAATTGCGGCTGCGGCGGCCCGTCGAATTCGAGCAGCACGTGGTCGGCGATTGCGGCCGCGTTCGTGACGGGCCGTGCGGCGAGCGCGGGGTGCGCGACCGGCACGACGATTTCGTCGAACAGGCGCAGCGCGCCGGCCGGCGCGCGGTCGCGCGGACAATAGCGGATGCCGAGGTCGATGCCTTCGGCGCGCAAATCGAGTACCTTGTCGTTCGCGGCGACGCGCAGGTCGATCTCCGGCAGGCGCGCCTGCAGCCGCCCGAGCCGCGGCAGCAGCCATAGCGCGGTGACGCCGATGCTCGCGGTGATCGTGACCGGCTGACGCTCGCGCGCGGCGGCGAGTGACGCGACGGTGTCCTGCAGGCTGTGCAGTGCCGCATCCGCGACGCGAAACAGCCGCTCGCCTTCCGGCGTGAACGCAATCTTCCGGTAGCCGCGCTGCAGCAAGGCGACGCCGAGATGCGCTTCGAGCGCGTGTACCTGGCGGCTGACCGCCGATTGCGTGACGCACAGGTCCTGCGCGGCGAGCGTGATGCTCATGCGGCGGCCGACGGCGACGAAACCGCGGACGAGGTCGAGGGAGGGGAGGCGGACGAGCGGCGTTGACATGCGCGTGACTCATGCGAACGGAGCAGCAAGATTGGTTGAGAACGCGGGGCGCGTCAAGTTCAATGGAGGCTGGTGCGGGCAGCGAAGGATGGCGCGGGAGCAGATGCACGTGCGTTGACGCCCCGGCCGGCTGCGAAGCATGGGCATGGGCATGAGCAGGCACTGAGGCACCAATTCGGCACGACCCTGAAGCATGGGACCGGAGACACGATGACGATTTCGAACGAAGGCAGCGAGATGAAGCAGCGCACCCGCACGGCGGACGCACTGCCGCCCGAGCCCGTGACGCTGCGCGCCGCCGACGGCTATGCATTGCGCGGCCATGTCTGGCGCCATCGCGGCGGCAGTGTCGCGCGGCCCGTGACGGTCATCAATTGCGCGACGTCGGTACGTTGCGACTACTACTTTCGTTTCGCGGCCTGGCTGTTCGCGCAGGGGCGCGACGTGCTCGTCTACGACTATCGCGGCATCGGCGGGTCGCGCCCGGCGCAGCTCGCGAAGCTGCGCGCGAACTGGCTCGACTGGGGGCGGCTCGATTGCGAAGCCGCGCTGCAATACGCACGCGACACGTTTCCGGGCCAGCCGATCGACGTCGTCGCGCACAGCATCGGCGGGTTCGCGCTCGGGCTCGCGGCATCGAACGTGCACGTGCGGCATGCGGTGACGGTCGGCGCGCAGTATGCGTACTGGCGCGATTACCTGCCGGCCGAACGGCGGCGCATGTGGTGGAAGTGGCACGTCGCGATGCCGGTGCTCGCGGCCGTGTTCGGCTACGTGCCCGCGAAGCGGCTCGGCTGGATGGAGGACACGCCGCGTGGCGTCGCGTTGTCATGGGTGCGCTCGCAGGCGCGCTTCGAGGAGGGCTATACGCGCGGCCCGCTCGCCGAACCCGCCGCGAGCCGCGCCGCGTTGCCCGCCCGCTTCGCGGGGCTGTCCGCGCCGATGCTCGCGATCGGTCTCGACGACGACGGGTTCGGCACGGTCGAGGCGATCGAGCGGCTGGTCGGCTACTACACGGGCAGCGACGTCACGCACCTGCGAATCGCGCCGGCCGACATCGGCGTCGATGCGATCGGCCATTTCGCGTTTTTCCACAGCCGCTTCACCGATACGCTGTGGCCGCTTGCGCTGTACTGGCTGCAGCACGGTGTGCTGCCGGCCGACTCGGCGGGCAAAGTGCATGCGCTTCACCCGGCATCGCGCGGGCGTGGAACGGGCGGCGGTGTGCCGGGCGTCGTCGCGAACGGGTGACGGGGTGGGGCCACGCCACGCAGGCGCAGGCCGGGATCACACGTGCCAGCGCGGCCCACGGTGCCGGCGTTGACGCCGGCGGGCCGCAACGGCTCGCCGCACCGACCGATCGATTAACATCGGACGTTTCGTTCCACACGCCGCCGCCCGTCGATGCTCGTCCCGTCCGATTCTGCTTCCCCATCCGAAACACCTCGCGCCTGGAGCGTGCACGAACTTGACGTGCCGTCCGCCGCGTCCCGCGCCGGCGTGCGGATCGTGCGTGTCGATTTCGACTGGCGCGTACCGCTTGCGTCGCCCGCGTATGCGGCACTCAGCGATGACGAGCGCGCGCGGGCGGCGCGCTTCATGCGGCATGAGGATGCGGTGCGCAGCGCCGCGACGCGTGCCGCGCTGCGCGACGTGCTTGGTACGGCCCTCGGCATCGCGCCGCAGGCGGTGGCGATCGTCGTCGACGCATCGGGGCGGCCGTCGCTCGACGGCACGCATCGCGCATCGCTCGACTTCAACGTGTCGCATGCGGGCGACCATGCGCTGCTTGCGTGGGCACCCGCGGGCCGCGTCGGCGTCGATATCGAGTGCTGCAATCGTGCGGCCGACTGGCGTGCGCTGACGCGCGAAGTCTGCGCGCCCGCCGAGGCCGCCTATCTCGACAGCGTGCCGCTTGCCGCGCGCGCCGGCGAATTCATGCGCGTCTGGTGTGCGAAGGAGGCACTACTCAAGGCGCTCGGCACGGGCATCGTCGGCGGGCTGCGCGCGTTCGCGGTCGTGCCGCCGCGCGACGGCGCGACGCCCGCGACGACGGTCGTCGAGCCAGCCGC
>NZ_JAAGPM010000067.1:0-41706 GCF_017104865.1 Burkholderia sp. Ac-20349 | reverse complement strand
CATCGTCGGCGGGCCGCTGGCCGGCGCGCTGATCGAACTCGACGGCTCGCTCGGCTTCCACGGCTGGCAATGGCTGTTCGTCGTCGAAGGCATCCCGGCGATCCTGCTCGCGTTCGTCGTGTGGACGTCGTCGGGCAGAAAGAAGCACGCCCGCAGCAACAACGACCGCCAGCCGCGCTAACGCACTGACGCACTCCGCACGCTCAATGCAGCGTGCGCGGCATGTGCAGTGCGAACTCGTCGACCGGCGCCTCGAAGCGCTCGCCGTCCTCCGCCACGCAGAAGTACGCGCCACGCATCGTGCCGACCGGCGTCGCGATCACGGCCCAGCTCGTGTACTCGAAGTGCTCGCCCGGCTGCAGCAGCGGCTGGTGCCCGACGACGCCGAGCCCCTTCACTTCCTGCACGTGGTTCTCGCTGTCCGTGATGATCCAGTGACGCGCGATCAGCTGCGCCGCGACCTGTCCCGTGTTGCGGATCGTCAGCGTGTACGCGAATGCGTATTGACGGCGATCGGGGTCGGATTGTTCCGGCAAGTAGCTGGTTTTCACCGAAACGGTGAACTGATACTGACTCATGATGTTTCCGGTGGAAGGTGACTGCCCGTGCCGGCAGGGGCAACGGGGCCGCGGGCGCGCCGCATTGGTTCGGCATTCTATGCGCAATCGGGCCTCGGCCGCACGGCCCGCCGCCGCGCACCGGGTCGCCGGACGGTAGAATGACGGTTTTGCGCCGCAACGTCCCCGCTCCCCTGCCATGACCCAATTCCGTATCGCTCCCAGCATCCTGTCGGCCGATTTCGCACGGCTCGGCGAAGAAGTCCGCAACGTCGTCGCCGCCGGCGCCGACTGGATCCACTTCGACGTGATGGACAACCATTATGTGCCGAACCTGACGATCGGCCCGCTCGTGTGCGAAGCGATCCGCCCGCACGTCCAGGTGCCGATCGACGTGCACCTGATGGTGCGCCCGGTCGACCGGATCGTGCCCGATTTTGCGAAGGCCGGTGCAAACCTGATCAGCTTCCACCCGGAAGGCTCCGATCACATCGACCGCACGCTGTCGCTGATCCGCGACCACGGCTGCAAGGCCGGCCTCGTGTTCAACCCGGCCACGCCGCTGAACTACCTCGACCACGTGATGGATCGCCTCGACTTCGTGCTGCTGATGTCGGTCAACCCGGGCTTCGGCGGCCAGTCGTTCATTCCGGAAACGCTGAACAAGCTGCGCGAAGCACGCGCACGCATCGACGCGTACACCGAGCGCACCGGGCGCGAGATCCTGCTCGAAGTCGACGGCGGCGTGAAGACCGACAACATCGCGGAAATCGCGGCGGCCGGGGCCGACACCTTCGTCGCGGGTTCGGCGATCTTCGGCAAGCCCGACTACCGCAAGGTGATCGACGAGATGCGCGCCGCGCTCGCTACCGTCGAGCGGAGCTGACGCCGTGGCCGACTCGTCGCTCGCCGGCCATGCGCCGGCCGGGGCCGCAACGGACGCCGCCCCGATCCGCTTCGCCGCGCCGCGCATCGACGCGGCGCTGATCGATCTCGACGGCACGATGGTCGATACGGCCGACGACTTCACGGCCGGCCTGAACGGGATGCTCGCGCAGCTCGGCGCGCCGGCCACGTCGCGCGACGAGGTGATCGGCTACGTCGGCAAGGGCTCCGAACACCTGATCCAGAGCGTGCTGAAGCCGCGCTTCGCGGCCGACGAAGCGCACGCGCGCTTCGACGACGCGCTGGCGATCTACCAGACCGAATACGCGAAGATCAACGGCCGCCACACGCGCCTCTATCCGGACGTGGCGGCCGGGCTCGACGCACTGCGCGCGGCCGGCATCCGGCTCGCGTGCGTGACGAACAAGCCGCACCGCTTCGCGGTCGAGCTGCTCGAGCAATACGGACTGGCCGATTGCTTCGGCATCGTGCTCGGCGGCGACAGCGTCGCGCGCAAGAAGCCCGATCCGCTGCCGATGCTGACGGCCTGCAACGCGCTCGGCGTCGCACCCGATGCGGCGGTCGCGATCGGCGACTCGGAAAACGATGCGCTGGCAGGCCGCGCGGCCGGGATGGCGACGCTGACGGTGCCCTACGGCTACAACCACGGCAAAGCTATACAAACGATAAATTCGGATGGTATAGTCGATTCGTTGCTGGTCGCAGCTCGCGCAATTTCTGCGCACAACGCCGGCCGGCCAACCATCTGATTATTTCTTCCATCTGCATGTTTCTGAATAAAAAACGGAGTCTGAGCAGCATCGACCGGGGAGCCTGGCCCTGGCGTCGCTGGTCGCGCTAACCTCTTCGATGAGGTACGCTGAAGCACGTCTTCAGCGCCGTTTTTTATCTCGCTGCGCATCCGCGCGCCGACCGTCGCACCACCTCGAGTTCTACCGCGTCCGAACGCTTGCGTTCAGGCTCGGCCGCAGGCTCGCGACGTTCACGCCCGGAGTGCCGGCCGGCAACAGGCACTTCTCGATCGACCGCCCTTTCGCCGACGGCAACCCGCGCAGCGTCAAGTGATCCCTGGCGCACGCGCCGCTCGTCCCGAACAGGACCGGAACATGACCGAACTCGAATTTCAATCGCTCGCGAACGAAGGCTACAACCGCATCCCGCTGATCGCGGAAGCCCTCGCCGATCTCGAAACGCCGCTGTCCCTCTACCTGAAGCTGGCCCAGCCCGAACGTGCAGGCGCCAACTCGTTCCTGCTCGAATCGGTGGTCGGCGGCGAACGCTTCGGCCGCTATTCGTTCATCGGCCTGCCCGCCCGTACGCTCGTGCGTACCCGCAACGGCGTGTCGGAAGTCGTGCGCGACGGCCAGGTCGTCGAGACGCATGACGGCGACCCGTTCCAGTTCATCGAATCGTTCCAGGCGCGCTTCAAGGTGGCGCAGCGCCCGGGCCTGCCGCGCTTCTGCGGCGGTCTCGCCGGCTATTTCGGCTACGACGCGGTGCGCTACATCGAGAAGAAGCTCGCGAACACCGCGCCGCGCGACGATCTCGGCCTGCCCGACATCCAGTTGCTGCTGACCGAGGAAGTCGCGGTCATCGACAACCTCGCCGGCAAGCTGTACCTGATCATCTACGCGGATCCGAGCCAGGCCGAAGCCTATACGAAGGCGAAACAGCGCCTGCGCGAACTGAAGCAGCGCCTGCGCACGACCGTGCAGCCGCCCGTCACGTCGGCGAGCGTGCGCACCGAGACGTTCCGCGAGTTCAAGAAGGACGACTATCTGGCCGCCGTGCGTCAGGCAAAGGAATACATCGCAGCCGGCGAACTGATGCAGATCCAGGTCGGCCAGCGCCTGACGAAGCCGTATCGCGACAATCCGCTGTCGCTGTATCGCGCGCTGCGTTCGCTGAACCCGTCGCCGTACATGTATTACTACAACTTCGGCGATTTCCACGTGGTCGGTGCGTCGCCGGAAATCCTCGTGCGCCAGGAAAAGCGCGGCGAAGACCAGATCGTCACGATCCGCCCGCTCGCCGGCACGCGCCCGCGCGGCAACACGCCCGAGCGCGACGCGGAACTCGCGACCGAACTGCTCAACGATCCGAAGGAGATCGCCGAGCACGTGATGCTGATCGACCTCGCGCGCAACGACGTCGGCCGTATCGCGGAAATCGGCTCGGTGCACGTGACCGACCAGATGGTCATCGAGAAATACTCGCACGTGCAGCACATCGTCAGCTCGGTCGAAGGCAAGCTGAAGCCCGGCATGACGAACTACGACGTGCTGCGCGCGACGTTCCCGGCCGGCACGCTGTCCGGCGCGCCGAAGGTCCGTGCGATGGAACTGATCGACGAGCTCGAGCCGGTCAAGCGTGGGTTGTACGGCGGCGCCGTGGGCTACCTGTCGTTCTCGGGCGAGATGGATCTCGCGATCGCGATCCGCACGGGCCTGATCCACAACGGCAACCTGTATGTGCAAGCGGCGGCCGGCGTCGTCGCGGATTCGGTGCCCGAATCCGAATGGCAAGAGACCGAGAACAAGGCGCGCGCGGTGCTGCGTGCGGCCGAACAGGTCCAGGACGGCCTCGATAGCGACTTCTGACCGGAGACTGACCATGCTGCTCATGATCGACAACTACGATTCGTTTACCTACAACCTGGTCCAGTACTTCGGCGAACTCGGCGAGGATGTGCGCACCTACCGCAACGACGAAATCACGCTCGACGAGATCGCGCGCCTGAATCCCGACGCGATCTGCCTGTCGCCCGGCCCGAGCAACCCGCAGCACGCAGGCATCACGCTCGACGTGCTGAAAGAATTCGCGGGCAAGAAGCCGATCCTCGGCGTCTGCCTCGGCCATCAGGCGATCGGCGAGGCGTTCGGCGGCCGCGTCGTGCGCGCGAAGACCATCATGCACGGCAAGGTGAGCAAGATCGAAACCGACTGCCGCGGCGTGTTCGCCGACCTGCCGAAGCACTTCGACGTCACGCGCTATCACTCGCTCGCGGTCGAGCGCGAATCGCTGCCCGACTGCCTCGAGGTTTCCGCGTGGACCGACGACGGCGAAATCATGGGCCTGCGTCACAAGACGCTGCCGATCGAAGGCGTACAGTTCCATCCGGAATCGATCCTGTCCGAGCACGGCCATGCGCTGCTCGAGAACTTCCTGAAGCAGGCCCGCGCGGCCGCGCACGCAGCCTGACGGGAGCCTCACGATGACGATTACCCCGCAGGAAGCGCTGCAGCGCACGATCGAACACCGCGAGATCTTCCACGACGAGATGCTGCACCTGATGCGGCTCATCATGCGCGGCGACATGTCGCCCGTGATGGCGGCCGCGATCATCACCGGGCTGCGCGTGAAGAAGGAGACGATCGGCGAGATCGCCGCCGCCGCGACCGTGATGCGCGAATTCGCGAACCACGTCGAGGTGCAGGACAACTCGAACTTCGTCGACATCGTCGGCACCGGCGGCGACGGCTCGCACACGTTCAACATCTCCACCGCGTCGATGTTCGTCACGGCGGCGGCCGGCGCGAAGGTCGCGAAGCACGGCAACCGTGGCGTGTCGAGCAAGTCCGGCAGCGCCGACGTGCTCGAGGCGCTCGGCGTGAACATCGACCTGCAGTCCGACCAGGTTGCCGCGTCGATCGCCGAAACGGGCATGGGCTTCATGTTCGCGCCGAATCATCACCCGGCGATGAAGAACATCGCGGCCGTGCGCCGCGAGCTCGGCGTGCGCACGATCTTCAACATCCTCGGCCCGCTGACCAATCCGGCCGGCGCGCCGAACCAGCTGATGGGCGTGTTCCACCCCGACCTCGTCGGCATCCAGGTGCGCGTGATGCAGCGTCTGGGCGCGCAGCACGTGCTGGTCGTGTACGGCAAGGACGGGATGGACGAGGTATCGCTCGGCGCGGCGACGCTCGTCGGCGAACTGCGCGACGGCAAGGTGCATGAATACGAGATCCATCCGGAAGACTTCGGCCTGCAGATGGTGTCGAACCGCACGCTGAAGGTGGAAAATGCCGACGAATCGCGCACGATGCTGCTCGGCGCGCTCGACAACCAGCCGGGCGTCGCGCGCGAGATCGTCACGCTGAACGCGGGCACCGCGCTCTATGCGGCGAACGTCGCCGAATCGATCGCGGACGGCATCCAGCTCGCCCGCGAAGCGATCGCGAGCGGCAAGGCCCGCGCGAAGGTCGACGAACTCGTGCGCTTCACGCAGCAGTTCAAGCGCTGACTCCCCTTACGAATCAAGCAGGAATCCACATGAGCGACATTCTCGACCGAATCATCGCCGTCAAGCGCGAAGAAGTCGCGGCGGCCATGCGCAGCGCGCCGCTCGAGGCACTGAAGCTGGACGCATCCGCGCGCGATCTGCGCGACTTCGTCGGCGCACTGCGTGCGAAGCACGCGGCCGGCCACGCGGCCGTGATTTCCGAAATCAAGAAGGCGAGCCCGTCGAAGGGCGTGCTGCGCGAGCATTTCGTGCCGGCCGACATCGCACGTTCGTATGCGGCGCACGGCGCCGCGTGCCTGTCGGTGCTGACCGACGAGCAGTTCTTCCAGGGCAGCGTCCGCTACCTCGAGGAAGCGCGCGCAGCCTGCACGCTGCCGGTGCTGCGCAAGGACTTCATCGTCGACGCGTACCAGATCATGGAAGCGCGCGCGATGGGCGCCGACGCGATCCTGCTGATCGCGGCCGCGCTCGACACGCCGCTGATGCAGGATCTCGAAGCGTACGCACACTCGCTCGGCCTCGCGGTGCTGGTCGAAGTGCACGACCGCAACGAGATGGAACAGGCGCTGACGCTCAAGACGCCGCTGCTCGGCATCAACAACCGCAACCTGCGCACGTTCGAGACATCGATCCAGACGACGCTCGACATGCTCGACATGATTCCGGCCGACCGGATCGTCGTGACCGAATCGGGCATCCTGTCGCGTACCGACGTCGACACGATGCGCGCGGCGAACGTGAACACCTTCCTCGTCGGCGAAGCGTTCATGCGCGCCGACCAGCCGGGCGAAGAGCTCGCACGGATGTTCTTCTGATGGCGATCGAAAAGGAAATCAAGCTCGCGCTGCCGGCCGGCCAGGCCGACGCCGCGCGACGTTTCTTCGAGACGCTGACCGGCGAACCCGGTCACGACATTACGCTCGCGAACGTCTACTACGACACGCCCGATCTCGCGCTGGCCCGCTCGAAAAGCGCGGTGCGCGTGCGCCGGGCGCCGCACGGCTGGCTGCAGACGTTCAAGACGGTCGGCAGCGCCGAAGGCGGCCTGCATCGCCGCCACGAATGGGAACTGCCGGTCGCCGGCGACGCGCTCGAGATCGATGCGCTCGTCGCGGCCTGCGACGTGCCGGAAGCCGCCGCCGCGCTGAATGACGCGGCCGGCACGCTGTCGGCGCTGTTCCGCACGGATTTTTCGCGTACGCTGTGGCGCATCGCAATCGGCGGCGCAACCGTCGAAGCCGCGGTGGACCTCGGCGAGATCGTCGTCCAGGCGGAACACGAAACGCGCCGCGAACCGATCAGCGAAATCGAACTCGAACTGATCGACGGCCCGGAAGCGGCGCTCGCAACGCTCGCCGCCGAACTGCAGCAGGCGCTGCCGGGCCTCGCTCCCGACAACATCAGCAAGGCGCAGCGCGGCTACCGGCTGCGCGCGCAATAATCACGCATCACGCATGGCAACCCGCAAGACTTCCCGCGCGCCGCAACAGGCGTCGCTGTTCGACGATCTCGTGCCGGAAACGGCACCGGCCGACAATCCGTCCCCGCCTTCCGAGCCGCCCGCGGCCGGGCGCAAGCCCGCAAAGAAAGCCGCCGCACCGGCTGCGGCCCCGACGGCACCGCAGCCTGTTGCCGCCAACGTTCCGCACCTCGCCGCGCAATTCGACGCGCTGCCGGCCGTCTGGCGCGACGTGCTGAAACCCTTTACCGACAGCGACGCGTACGCGCCGCTGTGCCGCTTCGTCGACGACGAGCGCGCGGCCGGCAAGATGGTCTATCCGACCGACGTGTTCCGCGCACTGCGCCTGACGAGCCCGGACGACGTGAAGGTCGTGATCCTCGGCCAGGATCCGTATCACGGCGACGATCGCGGCACGCCGCAGGCGCACGGGCTCGCATTCTCGGTGCCGCCGGCCGTGCGCACGCCGCCGTCGCTGCGCAACATCTTCAAGGAAATCGCCGCGAACTTCGGTCATGACACGCCGCGCCACGGCTGCCTCGACACCTGGGCACGCCAGGGCGTACTGCTGCTCAACACGGTGCTGACGGTCGAGCGCGGCGCCGCCGCGAGCCATGCGAAGCGCGGCTGGGAGCAGTGCACGGACACGCTGATCCGCGAACTCGCCGGCCGCCATCGCGGGCTCGTCTTCATGCTGTGGGGCGCACACGCGCAGGCGAAGCGCACGCTGTTCGACGCAAGCGCGCATTGCGTGCTCGAGGCGCCGCATCCGTCGCCGCTGTCCGCGCACCGCGGCTTCCTCGGTTGCCGCCATTTCGCGCTCGCGAACGACTATCTGGTCGATGCAGGCCGCGAACCGATCGACTGGCGCCTGCCGGAAGTGGCCGAAACGCTCGCCTGACGGCTGCGCCGCCGCTTATTTCGCCACGCCACCAGGCATGCAAAAACGCCGCGCCCCTTTCGGGACGCGGCGTTTTTTTATCGGACGATGCGGCGGGTGCGACGCACCCGCATCGACCTTACGCGGCGGCGATCGCTTCGCGCGCGCTTGCGAGCGAGGCGCTCTGCGCATCCGGCCCGAGGTTCAGGCCTTCCGCGAAGATGAAGCTCACGTCGGTCATGCCGACGAAGCCGAGGAACGTGCGCAGGTACGGGGTCTGGCTGTCGTTCGGCGTACCGGCGTACTTGCCGCCACGGGCCGCCACCACGTGAACCTTCTTGCCCTTGATCAGGCCTTCCGGACCATTCTCGGTGTAGCGGAACGTGACGCCTGCACGTGCGATCCAGTCGAAGTACGTCTTCAGTTGCGACGAGATGCCGAAGTTGTACATCGGTGCGCCGATCACGATGATGTCGGCAGCTTGCAGTTCGGCGATCAGTGCATCGCTCTTCGCGACGATCGCATTCTGTTCCGCGGTGCGCTGGTCGGCCGGCGTGAAGAACGCGCCGAGCACCGATTCGTCGAGGTGCGGCAGTGCATCGGCCAGCAGATCGCGAACCACGACCTTCGCGCCGGGGTTCGATTGTTGCAGCTTTGCCGTCAGTTCATTGGACAGCAGCGTGGATTGCGCACCTTGCGAACGCGCCGCGGAATTGATTTGCAGAATGGTCGTCATGTCAGGCTCCAGTAGGGTTGCGCTTCGGTAGCGCGAGTGACGCCATTGTGCGCGGCCGCATGACCGCGAAAAAGCGGGTTCAGGGCGACGGATTGTTGCAGCAACAGAACAATCCTCGATCGCGCCCCGATACCCGCTTCAGACGGTTCAACCCTTCAGCCAGGCCTCCCGGGCCTTCGATACCGCAACCGGCTTCGCGGCCGCCGCCAGCCGGTAGCGCGTGACTTCCGGGCCGTCGAGCTTCAGTTTCGCGGCGCGCAGCTCGTCGCGGCGGAACGCGTGCACCTCGACCTTGTCACCCGGCCGGTAGCGCGCGAGCAGTGCGTCGAGGTTGGTGCCCGTGACGCGCAGCCCGTCGACCGCGATCAGCGTGTCGCCGGCCGACAGCCCCGCGCGATGTGCGGCGCCGCCTTCGTAGACGGCCGCGAACGTGCAGTCCGCGCCGCCGCGCAGGCGCGCGCCGATCGTCGGCTTCGCGGCCGCGCCGTTCGCGACATCGGGCGTGAGCGTCACGCCGAACGGTGCGAGCAGCTCGGCGAGCGGCAGGTCGCGCGTGCCGTGCACGGCATCGGCGAACAGGCGGCCGAGCGCGACGCCGGTCGCCTCTTCTATCAGTGCCTCGACTTCGTTTTCCTCGACGCCCGCCTGCTTGCCGCGGTAGAAGTCACGGCCATAGCGTTGCCACAGCAGGCGCATCACGTCGTCGAGCGACTTCTTGTTGCGCGTCTGCGCACGGATCGCGAGATCGAAGGCGAGCGCGACGAGCGAACCCTTCGTGTAGTAGCTGACGATCGCGTTGGTCGCGTTCTCGTCCTGGCGGTAGTACTTGATCCACGCGTCGAACGAGCTCTCCGCGACACTTTGCTTGAGCCGGCCCGTGCCGCGCAGCACGCCGGCGACGGTACGGCCGAGCGCCGCGAAATATTCGTCCTGCGACATCAGCCCGCTGCGCACCAGCATCAGGTCGTCGTAATACGACGTGAAGCCTTCGAACAGCCACAGCAGCGACGTGTAGTTTTCCTTCGACAGGTCGTACGGCACGAACGCGGCCGGCTTGATCCGCTTCACGTTCCACGTATGGAAGTACTCGTGGCTGCAGAGGCCGAGATACGTGCGATAGCCTTCCGTCGTTTCGGGCCGCCCCTTCACCGGCAGGTCGGTGCGGTTGCAGATCAGCGCGGTCGACGCGCGATGCTCGAGGCCGCCGTAGCCGTCGCTGACCGCCAGCGTCATGAACACGTAGCGGTCCATCGGCGCTTTCTTCGATTTCGGCTCGAACAGCGCGATCTGCGCTTCGCACACGCGCTTCAGGTCGGTACGCAGGCGCTCCATGTCGAGCTGCGTCACACGCCCCGCGATCACGATGTCGTGCGGCACGCCGTGTGCGTCGAACGTCGCGAGGGCGAATTCGCCGAACGTCACCGGATGGTCGGAGAGCTCGTCGTAGTTCGACGCGCGGTACGCGCCGAACCCGTAGCGCTTCGTGCCGCGCGCCTCGGGCAACGCGGTACCGACGCGCCACGCGCGGAACGCCGCGCCGGCCGGCTTCGCGATGTCGACTTCACACGGCGCGTCTTCGCGGCCGGCAACGCTCAGGAACACGGCCGTCGCGTTGAAGAAGCCGCCCGATTCGTCGAGATACGCGGAGCGCACCGACAGGTCCCATGCATACACGTCGTAGCGCAGCGTCAGCGCGCCGTTCACGGGCGCGGCCTGCCACGTGTGCTTGTCGGTCTTCGCGATCCGCACCTTGCGGCCCGCGTCGTTGAATGCGCCGAGCGTCACGATGTTGCGCGCGAACTCGCGCACCAGGTAGCTGCCCGGAATCCACACCGGCAACGAAAAACGCTGGCCTTCGGGATCGGGATCGGCGACCGTCACCGTTACTTCGAACAGGTGCGCGGCAAGATCTTTCGGGGCAATCGAATAGCGGATCGGCTGGGTCATCGTGGCAATCGGTCGGTCGAATACGGCGGCGAAAACGAAGAGAGGCGCCGGCAGATCATGCGGGCGCCCCTCGCTGGCCGGGCCATGCGGCCCGGCGTGTGGTCGGTTACTTGCTCGAAGCGAGCGCCTGGTTGAGCTGGTCGGCCGACACCGCGCCCGGCAGACGGCGGCCGTCCGGCAGGAAGATCGTCGGCGTACCCGTGACGTTCATCCCGCGGCCAAGCGCGAGGTTCTTGTCGAGCGCAGTGGTATCGCAGGTACCGGCGCCGGACGGGGCACGATGGTCGAGCATCCAGCCCTGCCACGTTTTCGCGCGGTCGGTCGCACACCAGATCGCCTTCGACTTCGCGGTCGAATCCGGCGACAGCACCGGGTACAGGAACGTGTAGACGGTCACGTTGTCGACCGACTGCAGCGTCGTTTCGAGTTTCTTGCAGTACGGGCAGTTCGGATCGGAGAACACCGCGATCTTGCGGGCGCCGTTGCCCTTGACGACCTTGATCGCATTCGCGAACGGCAGGCTCGCGAAGTCGATCTTGTTGATTTCGGACAGGCGTGCGTCGGTCAGGTTCTTGTGCGTCTTGGCGTCGACGAGATCGCCGAGCAGCACGTAGTCGCCCGCCGCATCGCTATAGATGATCTGCGAGCCGAGGTTGACTTCATAAAGGCCCGCGACCGGCGATTTCGACACGCTCTTGATCGGCGCGTCGTTGCCGAGACGGGCCTGCAGCGTCGCTTTCAGCTTGTCGGTGGTCTGGTCGGCCTGCGCGGTGCAGCCAAGCGTCGCCATCGTGACGGCCAGCGCCAGCGACGCGATGCGGATCGTTTTTTTCATCGAAATCTTCCTTCAGCTCAATCGGTGTGCACGGCACAGTGTACGCCGTAACGGAACCGTGTCCGACCGGCGAAACGGCCGAAGGTTCGATCAGCCGAGCGCGGCCGACACGAGCCAGCGCTTCACGAGCGGCTGCGCGCCGACGAAGGCCATGCCCGCATTGCGCACGGCCTTCGCGAACGAGCCCGGCACCGCGAACAGCCGCTGCAGACCGTCGGTTGCGACCATCAGCGCGCGGATGTCCTCGCGCCGCGAACGTTCGTAGCGACGCAGCAGCACCGTATCGCCGAGGTTGCGGAAGCTTTCCTTGCCTGCGATCGCGTCGGCAAGCGCCGCGACGTCGCGCAGCCCGAGGTTCATCCCCTGCCCCGCGAGCGGGTGGATCAGGTGCGCGGCATCGCCGACCAGCGCGACGCGCGGCGCGATCAGCTTGTCGACCGTCTGCAGCGCCAGCGGGAAGCCGGCGGCCGGCGTCACGCAGTCGAGCGTGCCGACCTGGCCATGCGACACGCGCTCGACTTCGGCCGCGAGCTGCGACGGATCGAGGGTGAGCAATTCGTCCGCATGCGCGGTGTGCGCGGACCAGACGAGCGACACATGACCGTCCGGCAGCGGTAGCAGCGCGACGATCTCGCCTTCGTGGAACCACTGGTAGGCCGTCTCGCGATGCGGCAGCGACGCCTTGAAGTTCGCGACGACGCCCGTCTGCCGGTAGTCGCGCCGTTCGACCTTGGCCCCCATTTGCGAGCGCACCCACGAATGCGCGCCGTCCGCGCCGACGACGAGATCGGCTTCCAGCACCTGCCCCGACGACAGCGTGAGCACGGCCGCGTCGTCGCGCACGTCGAAGCCCTGCGCGCGCGCATCGAACCACGTGAGGTTCGGCTGGAATCGCAGCGCGGCGTCGAGCGACGCCTCGACCAGCGACGATTCGGCGATCCACGCGAGTTGCGGCACGGAAGCCTGGTACGCGGAGAAATGCAGCTCCGCGTGCGCATCGCCGTACACGCGCATGTCGTAGACCGGTGCGAGCCGGCCGTGGTCAAGCGCCTGCCAGACCCGCAGCCGCTCGAGCAGGGCCTGCGAACTGGAGGACAGTGCGTAGACGCGCGTGTCGAACGCGAGATCGGCGGGGCGCGGCGTGGCCGGCTGGGCAAGCAAGGCTGTCTTGTAGCCGGACTGGGTCAGCGCGAGCGCGGCCGTCTTGCCGACGAGCCCGCCGCCGACCACGGCGACGTCGAAGGTGTGGTGGGCAGTCATGGCGGGCATTATAGCCGCGGGGCCAAACCCTTACGCGGCCGGACTTTGCGGGAAATCAGCAGAATCGCAGGCCGATGCGGCGGCGCGGCGGCCCGCCGCATCGGCCGTTCGGCGCCAGCCCGGAATCCGGGGCGTCGGCACGGTACAATAGCGTCTTTGACCGTCGGCCCGCCGCGCCCCAAGCGCCGGCCGCCCTTTTTTCCCGCGCCGCCGTGCCCTGTCCGGCCGCGCCGCCTTACCCGTCCGAAGGATTCCATGAGTCTCAAATGCGGCATCGTCGGCTTGCCCAACGTCGGCAAGTCCACCCTGTTCAATGCGCTGACCAAGGCCGGCATCGCCGCCGAGAACTACCCGTTCTGCACGATCGAGCCGAACGTCGGCATCGTCGAAGTGCCCGATACGCGCCTGAAGGCGCTCGCTGAAATCATCAGCCCCGAGCGCATCGTGCCGGCCGTCGTCGAATTCGTCGACATCGCGGGCCTCGTCGCGGGCGCGAGCAAGGGTGAAGGCCTCGGCAACCAGTTCCTCGCGAACATTCGCGAAACCGACGCGATCACGCACGTCGTGCGCTGCTTCGAGGACGAGAACGTCATTCACGTCGCCGGCAAGGTCAGCCCGATCGACGACATCGAAGTGATCAACACCGAACTCGCACTCGCCGACCTCGGCACCGTCGAGAAGGCGCTCACGCGCTATTCGAAGGCCGCGAAGTCGGGTAACGACAAGGAAGCGGCGAAGCTCGTCGCGGTGCTCGAGAAGGTGCGCGCGCAACTCGACCAGGGCAAGGCCGTGCGCGGCCTCGCACTGTCGGACGACGAACAGGCGGTACTCAAGCCGTTCTGCCTGATCACCGCGAAGCCGACCATGTACGTGGCCAACGTGAAGGACGACGGTTTCGAGAACAACCCGCACCTCGACGCGGTACGCAAGTACGCGGAAAGCGAGAATGCGCCGGTGGTCGCCGTGTGTGCGGCGATCGAGGCGGAAATCGCCGATCTCGACGACGCGGACAAGGAAGCGTTCCTCGCCGACATGGGCATGGAAGAGCCGGGCCTCGACCGCGTGATCCGCGCGGGCTTCAAGCTGCTCGGCCTGCAGACCTACTTCACCGCGGGCGTGAAGGAAGTGCGCGCGTGGACGATCCATATCGGCGACACGGCCCCGCAAGCGGCCGGCGTGATTCACACCGACTTCGAGCGCGGCTTCATCCGTGCGCAGACGATCGCGTTCAACGACTTCGTCACGTACAAGGGCGAGCAAGGCGCGAAGGAAGCCGGCAAGATGCGCGCGGAAGGGAAGGAATATGTCGTGCACGACGGCGACGTGATGAACTTCCTGTTCAACGTCTGAGCGTTGCGTTATCGCGTCAGTGAAAAGCCCGCTTATGCGGGCTTTTTTCTTTTTGGCGCACCGGCCTCATCACGACCGGCGCTGATGACCCGATTTCGATCCGGTCAGGCCCGACGCATACCGACCGTTCGACGCGACACTCATCGCGCCGGCCGGATCGACACGTCATGTCAGCGCAGCAACCCGCTGGTGAGGGCCGGCCACAGCGACGAATGCTCGCGGCGGAACATGCCGACGTGTCCGATTGCACGGCCGTCGGGGTTTTCCGGACAGATGAAGTGGATGTCGGACCTGGCTCTCGGCAGCAGGCGCAACCAGTCTGCGATATTGGCCGGCGTGGCAAGCGGGTCGTCGGTTGCGGCCACGATGGTGACCGGAGCGGCAAATTCGTCGTAGAAGTGCCGCGCGACCCCTGCTCCGAATTCGTTCGCCACATATCCCGGCCGACGGCACCAACGGGCCCACTGAAGCCCCACGCACGGCGGCAAATCATCGCCCCAGCCGAGTACCCTGGCCGGAACGTAGCCGAGCAAGCGAACGGAAATCGGCACGTACATATGCGCAAGCAGCAAGGCCGCGAAACGCTTTGGCCAGCGAATGTTGCCGACATACCCGGAAGACGCCGAGATCGCGCACAACGAACGAACCGACGCATGATTCGGCATCAGGCCGACCAGTTGCGCGCCCGCGCTATGTCCGATCAAGTGTGCGTCGCGCGCACCGGTTTCGCCAAGGAGCCAGTCGAGCGCCGCGGGCATGTCGAGCTGCCCCCAATCCTGTTTCCGCGCCCGGGACTGTCGGACGTGATCCGTATCGAGCGACGCGCCGATCCCCCGATAGTCGAATACAAACGTCGAATGGCCGTCGTTGCGCAGCCAATCCGCGAACGGGTAATAAAAGGATTGCCGGATTCCGGTCGCAGGGCAGATGAGCACGGGAGAACGATTGCCGTCGACCACCGGGAAATAGGTTCCCTTGAGCGGGAATCCGTCGCGGGCGGGGAAAGCGATGCTGACGCGAGTTGTCGAGCGCTCAGTCATTATTTCGACTTCAATCCAGTCGACGAGCGAACAGGCGTGTCGATCGCGCAATTGGATATCAGGCCCAGCCTGACCATGCCGATCATCAACAACGGATACCCAATTGATTGATCCATCGATTCACCTCGGCATTCGAAGCAATCAATGTAGGAGCAAGTCTTTGTCGATGAAATCAGACGAGTTCGAATATTGCACGCAAGTTGCGTCTCGCTTCCTGTCTCTCGCCATCAGTCGCGTGACGACTTCGGCCGTCGCACTGGATACGACAAAAGCAAATGGCCCGACCGGCAAACGCCGGTCGGGCCATTTTTCGTGACACAGGCTTTCCGCCCGCCATCACTTCACTTCATCACGTCGCCGACACGCGCCGCCCTTCGCTCGCCTGCGCATCGCGACCACGCTTGTTCAGCCACGACGCCAGCAGCACGATCAACGCGAGTACAGCCGTCGCGCCCACTTCCATCCGGTGATCCTCGCTCACGAGCATCACGGTCAGCGTGCCGCAGATGAACAGGATCACCAGCCACGTGAGCCACGGGAACAGCCACATCCGCAGCGTCAGGTCCGCGCCGGTCGATTCGAGCGTCTTGCGCATCCGCAGCTGCGAGATCGCGATCACGAGATACACGAGCAGCGCGATCGCACCCGACGTTGCGAGCAGGAAGCCGAACACCTGCTCCGGCATCAGGTAGTTCGCGATCACGGTCAGGAACCCGAACGCGGTCGACGCGAGCACGGCCGCGCGCGGCGTGCCGGTCGAATCGGTGCGGTGCAGGAACGCCGGCGCATCCTTGCGCTTCGACAGCGAGAACAACATCCGCGACGCGGTGTACAGCGCCGAATTCAGGCAACTCGCGACCGACACGAGCACGATCACATCGATGATCGCCTTCGCATTCGGAATGCCGATCAGCTCCATCGCGCGCTGATACGAGCCGTGCGTCGGCAGCAGCGGATCGTTCCACGGCACGATGGCCGCGACGACGAGAATCGAGCCGAGATAGAACAGCGTGATGCGCCAGATCACCGAGTTGGTCGCACGCACGATCTGGCGTTGCGGGTTGTCCGATTCGGCGGCCGCGATCGTCACGATCTCGGTGCCGAGGAACGAAAACATCGTGGTCAGCATCGCCGCGAGCACCGCGCTCGCGCCGTGCGGCATGAAGCCGCCATGCGCGAACAGGTTCGATACACCCGACACGGCCGGCGCAGGGATGATGCCGACGATCGCCGCCCCGCCGATGCACAGGAACACGACGATCGCGACGACCTTGATCAGCGCGAACCAGAATTCGAATTCGCCGTAGTTCTTGACCGAGAAGAGATTGGTGACCGTCAGCACCAGCGTGATGCCGAGCGCGAAGATCCAGGTCGCGACGGAGGGGAACCACGCATTCAGGATGGTCGCGGCGGCCGTTGCCTCGATCGGGATCACGAGCACCCAGAACCACCAGTACAGCCAGCCGATCGAGAAACCGGCCCAGTGGCCGATCGCGCGATCGGCATAAGTGGAGAACGAACCGCTGTCCGGATGCGCGACGGCCATCTCGCCGAGCATGCGCATCACCAGCACGACCAGCACGCCCGCGATCGCATACGCGAGGATCGATGCCGGGCCGGCCTCCGCGATCGCGTGGCCTGAACCGACGAACAAGCCCGCGCCGATGACGCCGGCAATCGACATCATCGTCACGTGCCGCTGCTTCAGGCCCGTACCGAGGCCTGTGTTGCTTCCACTCATCTGTCTCTCTCCAAAAAACGGTTCCGGTATGGCCGGGTATCGCGTGAAGGCAGCACGGGGGATTGTGGTTCTTGAGCCGGGCCGGATGCGGCGCCTGCACGGGATGCAGACACGGGGCCGGATCGGGGGCCGTTCCGGAACGGTGCGCCATGCAGTCTGCGAAGCTGCGGGTGCGATGCGGCGCGCAGCGCGCCGACGCATCGCGTGCGCCCTTTCCGTCGGCTTTCGTCAGCTGCCTTCGAAGCGAAGGAGTGTAAGCATCAAACGGTTCTTCACTAAGAACCAATTGAAGAATTTCGATGGAACCACTTGTTGCATCGACGTCGATCGATGCAACGCTTGTACCATTCGCGGCGCCTCGCGAGCGCGCCTGCAGCGCCCGTCGACGCCGGGCAGCAAGCTGCGGCAACTCGCGCGTCAGCTCGCGCCGCGCGCCATCTCGTCGCGCCATTTCGCGGGAACGACAGCTTGCCATTCTCGCAGAAGCAGGTTTTTCACGGCGTCCGGACGGGCCGCCGACAGCCGCGCCAGCACGATCGGCCAGCCGACATAGTGATCCGTCACGTAATACACGTCGGGTTCCGATTCGATCAGCCACGCGCGCTCGTCGGGGCCGACACCCTTCACGACGAGCGTGTCGCCGTCCTCGCGTAGCCGCGCGAGCATCTTGCCCCTCACCTTGAGTGCGGGCGTGCCGTACGACGTGCCTTCCTCGACGCCGCGCCACGCCAGTGCGATCTGCCGGACTTCATCGAATGTCATCGGGCCTCCCGGCCGCACGCCTTCGTTTGACGATCCGGCCACCCTACCGGAATTCGCGACGGCGCGCCGGGCGAAGCACGCCTATCCGCGCGCCGCACGGGCGGCCGTCGCTGCACGCCCAGTCGTCGCGACGATCGCGAAGGCGATCGCATTCGCAGCGGCGCTGGCCAGGATCGGCACGAGATAGCCGCCGCCCGCGTCGTAGATGAAGCCGGCCGCGGTCGGCCCGATCAGCGTGCCGAATGCGATGCTCGTATAGAGCACGCCGATGATCCCGCTCACATTGCGGCCGCCGAAGTAGTCCATCACGACCGCCGGCAGCACGGCGACCCAGCCGCCGTAGAACACGCCGAACACGAGCGCGAACGCGGCGAGCGTCGCGACGGTGCCGGCACCGGCCCACGCGACGAGCGCGACGGCCATGCCGGCGAACATCGCGAGCAGCGACGTGCGGCGGCCGAAGCGGTCGGCGAGGCCGCCGAGAAAGAAACGGCCGGCCGTGCTGCCAACGCCGATCGCGCCGAGCAACAGCACGGCCGTCGACGACGCGACGCCATGATCGAGCGCGTACGGCACGAGGTGAACGAACGGGACGAACACGCCGAACGAGCAGATGAGGCATGCCGCGTACAGACTCGCGAACGGCCGCGACGTGACGGCTTCGCGCACCGTCGCGCCGGCAGACGCCGAAGCGGCGCCCTGCTTGCGGCCCGCGGCTGCCCCTGACACCGGGTGCCCCGCGTCGCGCCCGATGGCTTTCGCGCCGCCGCCTTCGACGGGCTCATGCACCGCCTCCCCGTCCGGCAGCAACCCACGCCCGCGCGGGTCGTTCTCGATCAGCAGCGACATCCCCGCGCCGATCACGACCGCGATCACAGCCAGCGTGAAATACGCACCGCGCCAGCCGACGTGCGCGATCAACGCGGACGCGAGCGGCGGCATCACCAGCGTGCCGACGCCGATCCCCGCAACCGCGAGCCCCGACGCAAAACCGCGCCGGCGCACGAACCAGCGCTGTACCGCGCCGACGGCCGGCACGTACGCGCAGCCGATGCCGAAACCGACACCGAGCCCGTACGCGACATAGACCTGCACCAGCGTATGCGCGGCGCCGGCAGCCGCGAGCCCGGCGCCCGTCAGCAGCATCCCGGCGATGGCGAGCCGCCGCGAGCCGAAGCGGTCGGCGAGCGGCCCGCTGACGATGCCGAAACCGAAATACAGGAAACCGGCGAGCGAGAACACGAGCGAGATCTGCCCGCGCGACGCGGCGAAATCCCGCTGCAGCGATTCGACGAACGCGCTGAACGTATACGCGCTGCCGAAACCGACGAACGTGACGGCGAACGCGGCTGCAACCACGTACCAGCCGTAAAAAAGGCGCGATGCGCCCGGGCGGTTCATGACGATGCTCCTCTCAGGTTCCACCGGCCGCCGGCAGCGACCGGATTGCCTCATGGATATAGTTGAACTATGTTGATCGCATCGGCCGCCGACAGGCAGTCGCGAAGCACGCGATCCGATGCGTCAACGGTACTCGCGCGTACGCATCGTCTCAAACGATATTTCATCGGACTTTCGATTTAGAAAAACTCAATGAATCGTTCCCGCTTGCCGCCCCTCAACGCGCTGCGCGCATTCGAAGCGGCCGCCCGCCACCTGTCGGTGAAGGCGGCGGCCGAGGAGCTGTCGGTCACGCCCGGCGCGGTAAGCCAGATGATTCGCACGCTGGAGGCGCATCTCGGCGTGCAGCTGTTCGAGCGCGTCAACCGCGGCATCCTGCTCACGGCCGCCGGCCGCGACTACCTGCCGCCGGTGCGCAACGCGTTCAGGCAGATCGCCGACGCGTCGCAGCGCGTGTCCGGCGCCGCCGACAGCGGCGTGCTGACGGTAAGCGTCACGCCGTTCTTCGCATCCGCATGGCTCGTCCCGCGCCTCGCCCGGTTCCGGGAGGCTTGTCCGGACGTCGACCTGCAGGTCAGCACGAGCCATGCACTCGCGGACTTTTCACGCGACGGTGTCGATGTCGCGATCCGTCACGGCCTCGGGCGCTACATCGGCCTGTGCAGCGAACGCCTGCTGACGGTGGAGATCGTCGCGCTCGCGTCGCCCGAACTCGTCGCACGGCTCGGCATGCCGGCGACGCCAGCCGATCTCGTCGGCTGGCCGCAGTTGCACGATGCCGAGCGCAAGGGCTGGCACATCTGGTTCGGCGCGCAGCGGATCGACGACTTCGGCCCGCCGCGCGGCCCCGCGTTCGACGACTCGGGCCTGCTGCTGCAGGCGATCGTCGCCGGCCAGGGCGCCGGGCTGCTGCCGGCCGCGATGGTGCGCGGCGAGCTGGCAAGCGGCCGGCTCGTGAAGCTCGCCGACGTCGCGTGGCTCGACGATTTCGCGTACTACCTCGTCTATCCGCCGCATCACGCGGAACGGCCGAAGGTCGCCGCATTTCGCCGGTGGATCCTCGACGCCGCGCAGGCCGACGGCGCGGCGTCGATGTCCGGCACGGCGTAGCGCCACGCCCCCGCGCGGCGCCGATCCGCGGCCGATCGGCTAACATGCGGCCCGGCACCGATAACAACAGACCGAGAGAGACCATGCCTGCCCTGCTCCGCCGCGCGACGCGCATCGCGACCCTGTCCGCCGCGTTCTTCGTCGCGTGCGCCGCGCTGCCCCATCCGGCGCACGCGTACCGCGCCCCGCCCGGCTACGGCAACGAAGCCGATCTCGACCGTCACGACACGTATCGCAACCGCGACGGCGAAACCGTGCACGCGCCCGCACATTCGAAATCGGGCCGCGTGCCCGACGGTGCGAGCGCGCGCTGCCGCGACGGCACGTACAGCTTCAGCCGTCACCGGCGCGGCACGTGCTCGGGGCACGGCGGCGTCGCCGCGTGGCTGTGAGTATGGCCCTGGCCAAAAGGCCGGCATCGCGCCAGCGGCAGGCGGCGGCGAAGTACAATAGCCGCTCTCGCCGCCGACACGCGGCGACGCCGCCGCGCCATGCGTGGCACGCTCCGTACCGAATCCCCCGACGCCGCCCCGCCCGTGCGCTGCGCGGCCGTCTCAACCACTTCTGACTTTCACACCCAAATGGCCCAATACGTTTTCACGATGAACCGGGTCGGCAAGATCGTGCCGCCCAAGCGCCAGATCCTGAAGGACATCTCGCTGTCGTTCTTTCCTGGCGCGAAGATCGGCGTGCTCGGCCTGAACGGCTCGGGCAAGTCGACGCTGATCCGCATCATGGCGGGCGTCGACAAGGACATCGAAGGCGAAGCGACGCCGATGCCGAACCTGAACATCGGCTACCTGCCGCAGGAGCCGCAGCTCGACCCGACGAAGACGGTGCGCGAAGCCGTCGAGGAAGGCCTCGGCGACCTGTTCCAGGCCAACAAGAAGCTGGAAGAAATCTACGCGGCATACGCGGAGCCGGACGCCGACTTCGACGCGCTCGCGGCCGAGCAGGCGAAGTACGAAGCGATCCTCGCGTCGAGCGACGGCGGCAGCCCCGAGCAGCAGCTCGAAGTGGCCGCCGACGCACTGCGCCTGCCGTCGTGGGACGCAAAGATCGAGCACCTGTCGGGCGGTGAGAAGCGCCGTGTCGCGCTGTGCAAGCTGCTGCTCGAAAAGCCGGACATGCTGCTGCTCGACGAACCGACCAACCACCTCGACGCCGAATCGGTCGACTGGCTCGAGCAGTTCCTGGTGCGCTTCCCGGGCACCGTGGTCGCCGTCACCCACGATCGCTACTTCCTCGACAACGCAGCCGAGTGGATTCTCGAACTCGACCGCGGCCACGGCATTCCGTGGAAGGGCAACTACAGCAGCTGGCTCGACCAGAAGGAAGAGCGCCTGAAGCAGGAAGAAGCATCGGAATCGGCACGCCAGAAGGCGATCAAGAAGGAACTGGAGTGGGTGCGCCAGAACCCGAAGGGCCGTCAGGCAAAGTCGAAGGCTCGTATCGCGCGCTTCGAGGAACTGAACAGCCAGGAATACCAGAAGCGCAACGAAACGCAGGAAATCTTCATTCCGGTCGGCGACCGCCTCGGCAATGAAGTGATCGAGTTCAAGAACGTCAGCAAGGCGTTCGGCGACCGCCTGCTGATCGACAACCTGAACCTGAAGATCCCGGCTGGCGCGATCGTCGGCATCATCGGCCCGAACGGCGCCGGCAAGTCGACGCTGTTCCGGATGCTGACGGGCAAGGAACAGCCGGATTCGGGCGAAGTCGTGATGGGGCCGACCGTGAAGCTCGCGTACGTCGACCAGAGCCGCGACGCGCTCGACGGCACGAAGACGGTGTTCGAGGAAATCTCGGGCGGCGCCGACGTGCTGACGGTGGGCAAGTACGAAACGCCGTCGCGCGCGTACATCGGCCGCTTCAACTTCAAGGGCGGCGACCAGCAGAAGATCGTCGGCAACCTGTCCGGCGGTGAACGCGGCCGCCTGCACCTCGCGAAGACGCTGATTTCGGGCGGCAACGTGCTGCTGCTCGACGAACCGTCGAACGACCTCGACGTCGAAACGCTGCGCGCGCTGGAAGACGCCCTGCTCGAATTCGCGGGCTCGGTGATGGTGATCTCGCACGATCGCTGGTTCCTCGACCGGATCGCGACGCACATCCTCGCATTCGAAGGCGATTCGCAGGTCACGTTCTTCGACGGCAACTACCAGGAATACGAAGCCGACAAGCGTGCGCGCCTCGGCGAGGAAGCCGCGAAGCCGAAGCGTCTGCGCTACAAGCCGATCAGCCGCTGACCGGTACGGCCCGGGTGCCCGGCGCTGCGGCAACGCAAGGCCAGGCACCAAGGGTGGCCGCTTCAGGAGCGGCACAACAAAAAAGCGGGCCGCTGGCCCGCTTTTTTTATCTGACGGCTGCTGCTCGCCCGCCGCTTACGCGAGCGCGCCCAGTTCGCGCAGCCGTGCCTCGGTGGCCGCCGCACTCGTGTGATGAATGCCGTGCCAGCCGAGCGCCGTCGCGGCCGCGGCGTTCTTCGCGTTGTCGTCGATGAACACGAGTTCGTGCGGCGCGATGCCCGGCAGGTGCGGCTCGATCCGCGCCTGCATCTCGCGATAGATCGCCGGATCGGGTTTCACGAGCTTCACGCGGCCCGACACGACGATCTCCTTGAAACGCCGCAGCACCGGGAAGTTGTCCCACGCATACGGAAACGTCTGCGCGGACCAGTTCGTCAGCCCGAACAGCGGCATCCCCTGTGCCTCCAGCCGGTCGACGAGTGCGGCCCCCTCTTCGAGCACGCCGCCGATCATCTCGTGCCAGCGCGCGTAGAACGCACGGATCAGCGCCTCATGCTCCGGAAATTTCGCGACGAGCTCGGCCGTCCCCTCTTCGATCGTCTGCCCGCCGTCCTGGCGGATCACCCAGTCCATCGCACACACGTGCGTGAGGAACCAGCGACGCTCGGTGTCGTCGGGAATCAGTTCCCGGTAAAGGTACTCGGGGCTCCAGTCGATCAGCACGCCGCCGAAATCGAACACCACGGCCTTGATCGTCATGCGAACTCCGTTGTCAGGACGTCAGCGAGCGGGCGCGGCGTCACCGGATTGCCCGACAGCGTATTGTTTTGCCATACGAAGTGATGGTGCGCGACGATCTGCGCGGCCGACAGGTGCGCGCGCTCGTTCGTCGTGTGCAGGTCGGACACGACGGTCGTCCGGTAGCCGAGCAGCGCCGCGCGGCGTGCGGCCGAATCGACGCAAAACTCGGTCGCATAGCCGCAGATCAGCACCGAACGGATGCCGTGGCGGTCGAGCTGCGCCGCGAGCGGCGTGTCGTGAAACGAATCGCTCACCTGCTTGCGCACGCGCCAGTCGTCGTTCCCGACGACCAGCCCCGGATGCAGTTCCCAGCCCGGCGTGCCGGGCACGATGTCGTCGTCCGCATCGCCGTCGTGCTGCACGAAGCACACGGGCGCATTCGCCGCGCGCGCCGCCGCCGTCAACCGGTTGATGCCCGATACCACGTCATCGAGCCGGTAAGCGGGCTGCGCCCGCTCCACCAGCCCGCGCTGCATGTCGACCACGATTACTGCGGTGTCCGCCATCGTTGCCCTCGGTTTTGTCGTTCGGCCGTTGTCCGGCCGTTATCGCGTGTTGTTTCAGATCGGCTGCGTGCGCGTGTCGAGCCACGCCTTCGCATCGCCGCTCAGGTGCCGGCCGACGCGCTCGCGCACCGTTGCGTGATACGCGTTCAGCCACGCGCGTTCTTCTTCGTGCAGCATCTCGATCAGCACGCAGCGCGTGTCGATCGGGCACAGCGTCAGCGTCTCGAATGCGAGGAAATCGCCGAACTCGGTCTGCCCGGCCGCGCGGTTCACGACCAGGTTCTCGATCCGGATGCCCCACTGGCCGGGACGGTACACGCCCGGCTCGATCGACGTGATCATGCCCTCTTCCATCGCCGTGTACGGCTCGGCCGGCGCGTAGTGCGAGATGACCTGCGGGCCTTCGTGCACGTTCAGGAAGTAGCCGACGCCATGCCCCGTGCCGTGGCCGTAGTCGAGCCCGGCCGACCACATCGGCGCACGCGCGATTGCGTCGAGCATCGGCGAACGGATGCCGCGCGGGAAACGGGCCCGCGACAGCGCCATCATCGATTTCAGCACGATCGTGAAATCGCGCCGCTGCAGGTCGCTGACCGTGCCGACCGGCACGACGCGCGTGATGTCGGTCGTGCCCGTCACGTACTGGCCGCCCGAATCGATCAGCAGCAGCCCGTCGCCGGCGATCGTCGCGTGCGACTCGCGCGTTGCGTGGTAGTGCGGCATCGCGCCGTTCGCATTGAAGCCCGCGATCGTCGCGAAACTAGCCGACACGTAACCGGGGCGCCGCGCCCGCGCGGCCGTGAGTTTTTCCTCGATCGTCAGCTCGGTGATCGTCTCGCGGTTCACGGCCTGCTCGAACCAGGTGAAGAATTCCGCGAGCGCGGCGCCGTCGTGTTCCATCGTCACGCGCACGTGCTCGATCTCGGCGGACGTCTTGCGCGACTTCGCGAACGTCGACGGATTCACGGCCTCGACCAGCTTCACGCCGGCCGGCACGGCCTCGAGCGTGCCGAACGTCACGCGGCGCGGGTCGATCAGCAGCGTCGCGCCGTCGGGCAGCGCCGCGAGCGCGGCGCGCGCGGCGTCATAGGCTCGAACGTCGACGCCGTCCTGTGCGAGCGACGCAGCCAATGCCGGCGACACCTTGCCGTCGGCGACGAACAGCGTCGCGCGATCGGCGCCGATCATTGCGTGCGCAACGAATACGGGATTGAAGTTGACGTCGGCGCCGCGCAGGTTGAACAGCCATGCGAGGTCGTCGAGCGTCGACACGAAATGCCACTGCGCGCCCTGCGCACGCATCGCGCGGCGCACTTCGGCCAGCTTGCTCGCGCGCGTCGTGTCGGCCTGCGGCGCCGCGTGCTCGAACACCGCGTCGCCGGGCAGCCCCGGCCGCTCGGGCCAGATCGCGTCGAGCAGGTCGAGGTCGGTGCGCAGCGCGATGCCGCGTGCATTCAGCGCGCCCGTCAGCCCGCGTGCGGCCGCGACGCCGAGCACCGCGCCGTCGACGCCGACCGTCGCACCCGCCGCCACGTTCTGCGCGAGCCAGTCGACGTGCGGCGCGCTCTGCTGCCCGCCCGTCATCTTCATCAGTTGCACGCCCGTGCCGGCCAGTTCGGCGTCGGCCTGCACCCAGTAGCGGCTGTCGACCCACAGCCCCGCGAAATCCGCGGTCACGACCAGCGTGCCGACCGAGCCCGTGAAGCCGGACAGCCAGCGGCGGGCCTGCCAGCGCTCCGGCAGGTACTCGGACAGATGGGGATCGGCGGACGGCACGAGATAGGCGGCCAGGTTCTCGCGGGCCATGGCGCCACGCAGCAGCGCGAGGCGGGCCGGCACCGGCGAGACTTCGGGAAGACGGGCATTCATGATTTCACCTGAGAGCATTCAGCGACGGGCCGACAACGCGACCGTCACGGCTACGGCGAGGAGCGCGACGCCGGTGCAGACCGGCCATTCGAGCGTCTCGCCATCGTAAAACAGTCCCGAGAGATTGCCGGCCATGCGGGCCGCGGCCGCGCCGACGATGCCGGCGAGCACCGCGATCCACCACGCCGGCCGGCCCGTGCGCCGCATCGGATGCAGCCATCGGCCGAACAGCCCGACGGCCGCTCCCAGGACAAGGATTCCAAACCAGTTCATTCGACGCCCTCTATAAATTCAGATTCGTCCCATAGGCGTGAACGTTGCCAGCGGCTAGCATCGATTTATCCATCGAACCCGAGACCAGCCGGGTACCGCGAACATTCGAGTGTAGGGGCCGACTCGACGTTATGGCAAGCGCGCACCGGCTACCGTATTGAAGAAATTCTCATGCGAATCACGCTGATCGATCCGGACGCGCGTCATGCCGCGCTCCTGAACCGTCTGCTCTTTGCGGGCGGTCATGTGTGCCACGCGTTTCCGTCCAGCACGGCATTCTTCGAGTGGCTCGCCGCCGACAACACCTGCGACATGCTGATCACCGGCAACTGGGCCGGCGACCAGCCGGCCGAGGAAGTCATCCCGCGCGCGCAGACGATCCTGCCCGGGCTGCCGGCCATCGCCGTGATGCAGTTGCCGCGCGAAAGCGAAATCGTATCGTGCCTGCACGCGGGCGCCGACGATTGCCTCGTGCGCCCCGTGAGCGGGCCCGAGCTGCTTGCGCGCGTCAACGCGCTGAGCCGGCGCGCCGGCGTGCGCCGGCCGCCGACCCGCTCGCGCGAAATGTATGGCGAATACGCGTTCGACGCGACGCACTGCCTCGTTCGCTTCGGCGACGCAATCGTTTCACTCACGCCGAAGGAGTTCCGTTTCGCGCAGTTGCTGTTCGCGAACCTGTCGCGACCGGTGTCGCGCGCCCATATCCTCGAAACGGTATGGGCGCGCCGCCGCGACATGAAGTCGCGCACGCTCGATACCCACGCGTCCCGGCTGCGCAGCAAGCTGCAGCTGCTCCCGGAGCACGGCTACCGGCTGCTGCCGCTGTACGGCTACGGCTATCAGCTCGACCAGGTGCCGATCGAGCCCCCAAATTCCCGGCCCCGCCACGCTGATGCCCGGTATGCGGCGAGTGAGGAAATCGCTGAAACGCTATAATATGGGGCTAAACGATAGCCCTCGATATGCAACTCCTCACGATCGGAATCAATCACCACACTGCGCCTGTCGCCCTGCGCGAACGCGTGGCGTTTCCGCTCGAGCAGATCAAGCCGGCTCTCGTCACGTTCAAGAACGTGTTTCTCGGCCCCCAGGCACCCAATTCACCCGAAGCGGCGATCCTCTCCACCTGCAACCGCACCGAACTGTATTGCGCGACCGACGATCGCGCGGCACGCGAAGGTGCGGTCCGCTGGCTGTCGGAGTATCACCGGATTCCGGTCGACGAGCTCGCGCCGCACGTCTATGCGCTGCCGCAGTCGGAAGCGGTCCGGCACGCATTCCGCGTCGCGTCCGGCCTCGATTCGATGGTGCTCGGCGAAACGCAGATTCTGGGCCAGATGAAGGACGCCGTCCGCACCGCGACGGAAGCCGGCGCGCTCGGCACCTATCTGAACCAGCTGTTCCAGCGCACGTTCGCGGTGGCGAAGGAAGTGCGCGGCACGACCGAAATCGGCACGCAATCGGTGTCGATGGCCGCCGCCGCGGTGCGCCTCGCCCAGCGCATCTTCGAAAAAGTGTCCGATCAGCGCGTGCTGTTCATCGGCGCCGGCGAGATGATCGAGCTGTGCGCGACGCACTTCGCCGCGCAAGGCCCGCGCGAACTCGTCGTCGCGAACCGCACGGCCGAACGCGGCCAGCGGCTCGCCGAACGCTTCAACGGCCGCGCGATGCCGCTCGCGGACCTGCCGACCCGCATGCACGAATTCGACATCATCGTGTCGTGTACGGCGTCGACGCTGCCGATCATCGGCCTCGGCGCCGTCGAGCGCGCGGTGAAGGCACGCCGCCACCGGCCGATCTTCATGGTCGACCTCGCGGTGCCGCGCGACATCGAGCCCGAAGTCGGCAAGCTGAAGGACGTGTTCCTTTACACCGTCGACGATCTCGGCGCGATCGTGCGCGAAGGCAACGCATCGCGGCAAGCCGCGGTCGCGCAGGCCGAAACGATCATCGAGACGCGCGTGCAGAATTTCATGCAATGGCTCGACACGCGCAGCGTCGTGCCGGTGATCCGTCACATGCATACGCAGGCCGACGCGCTGCGCCGGGCCGAAGTCGACAAGGCGCAGAAGCTGCTCGCGCGCGGCGACGATCCGGCCGCCGTGCTCGAAGCGCTGTCGCAAGCGCTGACCAACAAGCTGATCCACGGCCCGACGAGCGCGCTCAACCGCGTGAACGGGGCCGATCGCGATTCGCTGATCGACCTGATGCGCGGCTTCTACCAGCACGCACCGCGCTCGAACGACCAGTCCGGCCACTAGCGCCGGCCGATCGCCCTGCCGCCGGCCGCGCGCCGGCCTATCCTTTCCGAATACCCCTTGCCCGGGAGCGCCGCTCCACACCATGAAGACGAGCATGCAACGCAAGCTCGACCAGCTGTCCACACGGCTGGCCGAACTGAACGACCTGCTGAGCCGCGAAAACGTCACGGCCGACCTCGACCAGTACCGCAAGCTGACGCGTGAACATGCGGAACTCGGCCCGGTGGTCGAACAGTACGCGCTGTGGCGCCAGTCGCGCAGCGACGAGACGGCCGCGCAGGAGCTGCTCGGCGATCTGTCGATGCGCGACTTCGCGGAAGACGAGATCCGCAGCGCGCGCGAGAGCATGACCCGCCTCGAAACCGAGCTGCAGAAGATGCTGCTGCCGAAGGATCCGAACGACGATCGCAACATCTTCCTCGAAATCCGTGCAGGCACGGGCGGCGACGAATCGGCGCTGTTCGCGGGCGACCTGCTGCGCATGTACCTGCGCTTCGCGGAACGCCAGCGCTGGCAGGTCGAAATGATGTCGGAAAGCGCGTCGGATCTCGGCGGCTACAAGGAAGTGATCGTGCGGATCGCGGGCCAGGGCGCGTTTTCGCGCCTGAAGTTCGAATCGGGCGGCCATCGCGTGCAGCGCGTGCCCGCGACTGAAACGCAGGGGCGCATCCATACGTCCGCGTGCACGGTCGCAGTGATGCCGGAAGCCGACGAAATCGGCGAGGTCGAGATCAATCCGGCCGACCTGCGGATCGACACGTTCCGCGCGTCCGGCGCAGGCGGCCAGCACATCAACAAGACCGATTCGGCGGTGCGCGTCACGCACATCCCGACCGGGATCGTCGTCGAGTGCCAGGACGACCGTTCGCAGCACAAGAACAAGGATCGCGCACTGAAGGTGCTCGCCGCGCGCATCAAGGACAAGCAGTATCACGAGCAGCACGCGAAGGAAGCCGCGACCCGCAAGAGCCTGATCGGCTCGGGCGACCGCTCGGAACGGATCCGCACGTACAACTTCCCGCAAGGCCGGATGACCGACCACCGGATCAACCTGACGCTGTACCGGCTCGAAGCGCTGATGGACGGCGATCTCGACGAACTGATCAGCGCGCTGGTCAGCGAGCATCAGGCCGAGCTGCTCGCGTCGCTCGGCGACGCCGACTGAGGCCGCGATGCCCGATACCACCGCCGACGAACTGCTGCGCGCGTCACCACTCGATCCGGTCGATGCGCGCGTGCTGCTCGCGCATGCGCTCGGCTGGACCCGCACGCAACTGATCACGCGCGGCGACGCGCCGCTCGACGCGGCTGCGGTCGAACGCTACCGCACGCTCGAGGCGCGCCGCCTGGCCGGCGAGCCCGTCGCGCAGCTCGTCGGGATGCGCGAATTCTTCGGCCGGCCGTTCGACGTGACGCCCGACGTGCTGATCCCGCGCCCCGAAACCGAGTTGCTCGTCGAAGCCGCACTCGACGCGATCGACGGACTGCCGCATCCGGCCGTGCTCGATCTCGGCACGGGCAGCGGCGCGATTGCCGTCTCCATCGCTGCCGAGCGACCCGATGCGCGCGTGTGGGCGCTCGACCGTTCGCCGGCCGCACTCGCGGTCGCGCAACGCAACGCCGGCAAGCTGCTCGACGCGCACCGCCCCGGCGGCCCGCTGCACTGGCTGCAAAGCGACTGGTACGCGGCGCTCGAGCCGTCACTCGCATTCGACTCGATCGTCAGCAACCCGCCGTACATCGCGCAACACGATCCGCACCTCGCACAAGGCGACCTGCGTTTCGAGCCGCGCGGCGCACTCACCGACGATGCCGACGGCCTCAGCGCGATCCGCACGATCGTCGCGGGCGCCGGCACCTATCTGAAACCGGGCGGCACGCTCTGGATCGAGCACGGCTACGACCAGGCCGAAGCCGTGCGCGCGCTGCTCGCATCGCACGGCTTCGTCGCAGTCGAATCGCTCGCCGATCTGGCCGCGATCGAACGCACGACAGGCGGCCGCCTGCCGGGCTGATGCCCGGCCCGCCCGGTTGAAATCCGCTATCATTTCGATCTAACGCCCCGCAAACACGCAAGGTCAGTCATGGACACCCAACAACGTATCAAGCAAATCGTCGACGAAAACCAGGTCGTGCTCTTCATGAAGGGCAACGCACAATTCCCGATGTGCGGCTTCTCGGGCCGCGCCATCCAGGTGCTGAAAGCCTGCGGCGTCGACCAGTTCAAGACGGTCAACGTGCTCGAAGACGACGAGATCCGCCAGGGCATCAAGGAATTCTCGAACTGGCCGACCATCCCGCAGCTCTACGTGAAGGGCGAATTCATCGGCGGCTCGGACATCATGATGGAGATGTACCAGTCGGGCGAACTGCAGCAACTGTTCGCCGCCGCGTAAGCCTCCCCTTTCGATGGCATCTCCCAGCGCGCCGCCACGCCGGCTGATCGTCGCGATCACCGGCGCCACCGGCGCGATCTACGGCGTACGGCTGCTCGACCTGCTGCGCGCCGGCGGCGGCGTCGAAACGCACCTGCTGATTTCGACCGCCGGCTGGCTCAACATCCAGCACGAACTGAAGCTGTCGAAGGCCGATGTCGAAAGCCGTGCGGACGTCGTGCACTCGGTGCGCGACGTCGGCGCGACGATCGCATCGGGATCGTTCGCGACCGACGGGATGGTGATCGCGCCGTGCTCGATGAAGACGCTCGCGAGCGTCGCGCACGGGCTATCCGACAACCTGATCACACGCGCCGCCGACGTCACGTTGAAGGAGCGCCGCCGCCTCGTGCTGATGGTGCGCGAAACACCGTTCAACCTCGCGCATCTGCGCAACATGACGGCCGTTACCGAAATGGGCGGCATCATCTTCCCGCCGCTGCCCGCGTTCTACGCGATGCCGAAGACGATCGAGGAACTCGTCGACCAGACCGTCACGCGCGTCCTCGACCTGTTCGCGCTCAACGCCCCGCTGACGACGCCGTGGGCCGGCATCCGGCACGCGCAGTAAGCGCACTTCCGCAGATTCGATCTGCGCGCATCTTCGCGAATTTTCGGCGAAATACATTCGATTTCACGAATACAACGGCCATCAGCCGTAGCGTGCGCCACACCATCCCGATTATCAACAAACAAGCGTCAATCAAATTCCAGAGCGCGGATTTATCAATGCGCAGTCCGCGCCTATAGTCACTGGCAAATCCCTTTGCAGGCCACCGCCATGAACCGCTTGCCTTCGCTCTACCTGTCCCACGGCGCCCCGACGCTGCCGATCGACCCGACGCTGCCGTCCGGTGCATTCACGTACCTCGCTGCCGAATTGCCGCGCCCGCGCGCGGTGCTGATGCTGTCCGCGCACTGGGGCACGCAGCGGCCCGTCGCCAGCATCGCCGCGCATCCGGACACGATCCACGACTTCTACGGCTTTCCGCAGGCGCTGTACGACATCCACTACCCGGCGCCCGGCGCGCCTGACGTCGCCGAGCGCGCGGCCGGGCTGCTGAACGCGGCCGGCATCGAGACCGCGACGACCGAGCACGGCCTCGACCACGGCGCGTGGGTACCGATGCTGCTGATGTTCCCGGAAGCCGACGTGCCGGTGGCGCAGTTGTCGATCCAGCCGCGCGCGGATGCCGCCCACCACTTCGCGCTCGGCCGCGCGCTGCGACCGCTGCGCGACGAAGGCGTGATGGTGATCGGCTCGGGCCAGATCACGCACAACCTGCGCGCCGCCGATTTCGGTGCGGCACCGGAGGATGCGGATCCGCGCGTCGCGGAATTCACCGACTGGTTCGAGGCGAAGCTGGCCTCGCGCGACATCGACGCCCTGCTCGACTACCGCCGGCAGGCGCCGCACGCGGCGCTGATGCATCCGACCGACGAGCATCTGCTGCCGGTGTTCACGGCGCTCGGCGCGGCGGACGACGACTACCAGCTCGGCATCCAGTCGCTCGGCACGTACCAGCGCGTGCTCGCGATGACGAACTACGTGTTCTCGAGCACGGCCGCCTGAGCGGCACGGCGCCAACCGGCGCGCGGCACCCGCATCAACGAAAAAGCCCGCCCGAGCGATGCTCGGGCGGGCTTTTTCTTGCCTTGGCTGCCGCCGCCGATTCCGGCGGCAGGTCAGGCGTCGTCAGGCACCGACCCCTTCGAGGATCTCGTCGTGCGACTCGCGCTCGTCGAGATACTTGGTGCGGTAGCCGGTGCTCACGCCCCAGAAGTAGAACACCAGCGCGATTGCCGCGACGACCAGCATGTCCCAGCCGTACGGCAGCACGCCGTGACCGCCGAACTCCTTGCTGCCGATCAGCGACAGCACGGCCATCGTCGGCAGGTACGCGACCAGCCACCAGGCGGCCTTCAGGTCGTCACCCCAGCCGGTCCAGCCCGACTTCGCCTGGAAGTAGAAGTACACCGGCAGCGCGACGATCATCAGCAGGATGATCTCGCCCGTCAGCGGCCACTTCGCCCAGTACAGGATCAGCGATGCGCAGACGAATGCGAACGGCGCGATCAGCTTCATCAGCGGAATCGACAGCGGACGCTCGATGTCGGTCGCCGCACGGCGCAGCGCCATCAGGCTGATCGGGCCGGTCAGGTACGAGATCACCGTCGCGACCGAGATCACTGCCGCGAGCGAGCTCCAGCCGCGGAAGAAGAACAGGAAGATGAACGAGACCAGCAGGTTGAACCACATCGCCTGACGCGGCACGCCGTAGAGCGGGTGCACGTTGCCGAACATCTTCGGCATCGTGTTGTTGCGCTCCATCGCGTAGATCATGCGGGTGGTCGTCGCCATGTACGTCGTCCCGGTGCCGCTCGGGCTGACGAATGCGTCGACGTACAGCAGGATCGCAAGCCAGTTCAGGTTCAGCGCGATCGCCAGTTCGGCGAACGGCGACTTGAAGTTGAAGTGCGACCAGCCCTGTGCGACGTCGGCCGGATTCACCGAGCCGATATACGCCATCTGCAGCAGCACGTAGATCACGAGCGCGATCAGGATCGACGTGATCACCGCGAACGGCACGCTGCGCGACGGATTGCGCGCTTCGCCCGCGAGGTTCACCGGGCTCTGGAAGCCGTTGAACGCGAACACGATGCCGCTCGTCGCGACCGCGGTCAGCACCGCCGACCAGCCGTACGGCGCGAAAGTCGCGTTCGACGCCGTGCCGAGGTTCTCCGGATGGTAGCTCGTCAGCATCAGGCCGAGGATCGTGAGGCCGGGGATCAGGAACTTGAAGATCGTGATCGTGGTGTTCGCACGGGCAAACGCCTTCACGCCCCAGTAGTTCAACAGGAAGTAGATGACGACCAGCACCGCGGACAGCAGCAGGCCGGGTACCGTCAACTCACCGTTCACGAACAGCGCGTGCGCCCAGGGATACGGCCACGTACTCATGTACTGGATCGACGCTTCAGCCTCGATCGGGATCACGGATACGATCGCGATCCAGTTCGCCCACGCGCTGATGAAGCCGACCAGCGAACCATGCGAGTAGCGCGCGTAGCGCACCATCCCGCCCGACTCGGGGAACATCGCGCCCAATTCCGCGTACGTCAGTGCAATGGCAAGAATCACGACAGCGCCGATGATCCATGCGCAGATCGCCGCCGGACCGGCAATCTTCGCGGCCTTCCAGGCGCCGAACAGCCAGCCCGAGCCGATAATCGAACCCAGCCCCGTCAGCATCAATGCAAACGGGCCGATGTTCCGTTGAATAGAACTCTTCACATCCTCTCCTGTGTCTCAAAAAGCATGGTCGGCCCGCGGTCCGGGATCGGCTCGGACAGCACCGCGCACGCAATTTTGGGGGGGCGAGTCACCCGATCAGGGCAACCCGTCCACGCGGCGCGTAGTTTAACGGTTGCACCTGAAACGTGGCGCCAAAATCGATCGGCCCCTACAAAAAATTCGCGTCGTTTGCAAGCTTTGTAAACCTGATCTACGCAATAACCCTGAGTCAATGGAAATACGGTTGACCACGCGGTTGATAAGCCGTATAAAGGACTTCGCAGGATTTCAAGTGGCGAGTGAATTGGTTCTTTCGTAGTTCGCCCATCAACGGTACTCCGGTTGGTCCTATTACCCCTTCCTTGATTTTCCGCACCCCATGGGCTTCGGCCCCGTTTTATCTTTTTAGGAACAAGTAACATGGCAACCGGTACCGTCAAGTGGTTCAATGACGCAAAGGGCTTCGGCTTCATCACCCCGGAAGGCGGCGGCGACGATCTGTTCGCGCACTTCTCGGAAATCCGCGTCGAAGGCTTCAAGACGCTGCAAGAAAACCAGAAGGTTGAATTCGAAGTGAAGACGGGCCCGAAGGGTCTGCAAGCTGCGAACATCCGTCCGGTCTAAGCTTGGCGCGATTATTCGTGTAAAAAAGCCCCGCTTCGGCGGGGCTTTTTGTTTTTCGGCGCCAGTCGCCCGGCATGGCGGCCTTTTAGCCGCTCGCATTCAACCGAATAGTCGCTGCGCGTGAATGCCGAGGCCCGTCGCGACACTCGCGAGGCGATCGCCGAACACCGGTTGCGCATCCGGGAACGCACCCGCGAGCGCGCCCGACAGGAACGCGAGGCCCGTCGAACCGCCGGTGAAATACAGCGCGCCGACATCGCGCGGCGCAACGCCCGCGAGCCGCACCGTCTCGCGCGCGGCGTCGACGATGCGCGCGGTGTCGTCGTGGCTCGCGTCGACGAGGCGGCCGGCATCGAACGCGATCTGCAGATCCTCTTCCACGTCGTTCAGGTCGATCATCGTCTCCCCGCCCGCCGCGACGCCGATCTTCGCTTCTTCCGCACGCGCCATCAGCGCATGTCCGAGCCGCTGCTCGACCACGCTCGTGAGTCGGTCGTACTGCTGCACCTCGCGGTACAGGTGCTTCATCAGCTTCAGCTCGCCGAGCCGCTTCGGCGTGTAGACCGTGTTGATCAGGTGCCAGGTGGCGAGATCGAAGTAGATCTTGTTCGGCAGCTCGCGCCCTTCGGGGTCGAGCGAACGGTAGCCGAACGCGGGCAGGATCGCCGCCAGCTCGACACGCCGGTCGTAGTCGGTGCCCGCGACGTGCACGCCGTGGTGGGCCAGCACGTCGTCCTTGCGCTCGAGCCGCGCCATCCGCTCGGGCCCGACGCGTACCAGCGAGAAGTCGGACGTGCCGCCGCCGATGTCGGCGACGAGCACGAGCCGCTCCGCCTGCTGGCGCGACTCGTAGTCGAACGCGGCCGCGATCGGTTCGTACTGGAATTGCACGTCCGCGAAGCCGACCGACCGCGCGGCGGCTTCGAGTTGATCCTGTGCGAGGCGGTCGGCGCGCGGATCGTCGTCGACGAAGAACACGGGCCGGCCGAGCACCGCACGGCCGATCGGCGCACCCGCGCGGGTTTCGGCCTTGCGCTTCAGGTGCGTCAGGAAGCGCGCGATGATTTCGGTGTACGCGATCGCGCTGCCGTCGCCGAGATCGGTCGTCGTTTCCGCGAGCGGCGAGCCGAGGATGCTCTTCATCGAGCGCATCAGCCGGCCGTCGAAACCGTCGATGTAGGAAGCCAGCGCCGCACGGCCGTATTCGACCGTCTCTTCGTCGTTGTTGAAGAAGATCGCGGTGGGCAGCGTCAGGTGGTCGCCCTCGACGGGCGCGAGGCGCATGCCGTCGCCGTCGGGCAGCGCCACGGCGGAATTGGACGTGCCGAAATCGATCGCGCAGTAAGTCATGGGAAGTTGCCGCAGCAGGGCCGGCGCGAAAACGGAAAGGACGGGCTTTTTAACATGAAGCCCGCGGGATCACAACCGGGGCTGGCCATCGGTGCCCGCGCAACGGGCCCCGATCGCGACGGCACGCAGCCTGGCGCGCCGGGAGACACGCGGGGCGGGACGCGCGACGCAGCCCGCCCGCCTGGCGGTCAGGCTGCCGCGTCGAAGCCCTTCTTCCACGCGCTCGCATAGACGACCTCGCCGAGCGCATGACGCGTGCGCGGCGCCTTCTCGCGATCGCGCAGCACGGGATCGAGCTTGTCGACGTTGCCGTAGTGGCCGAGCGCGATGATCGCCGGAATCGCGACGTCGGCCGGAATCGCGAACGCGTCGCGGAACGCCTTCGCGTCGAAGCCGCTCATCTGGTGGGCGGCCAGGCCCAGCGCGTGGGCCTGCAGCACCAGCGACATCGCGGCGGCGCCCGCGTCGTACAGCGCGGTCGGCGCCGGTTCGCCCTTCGACGTGAGCGTATGCGCGGTCACCGCGATCAGCACGGGCGCCGGCGCATTCCAGCCCTGGTTGAACGGCACCAGCGTCGCGAACGCGCGCTTGAACGCGTCTTCGTCCTGCGTGCGGTCGAATACGATGAAACGCCACGGCTGCGCGTTGTACGCGGACGGCGCCCAGCGGGCGGCTTCGAACACCGCGTGCAGATCGCCGGCGCTGACGGGTTCATCCGAATACGCGCGCGGGCTCCAGCGGCCCGCGATCAGATCGTGAATCGAAACAGTGGTGGGAGCAGGTTTGACGGACATGCGGATCCTCGCTGACATCGATGAAGGGGCGCGAACGCGTGGCGAACCGCAAGCATACCCGCTTGAGCCGATGCGCGCCCGATCCTCCCGCGCTATGCAAATCTGCGTGCGTGCATTGGCCGGCCGCCCGCCGCGCGGCCAGCCGGGCCACCGGATTGCCGCGCTCAGGCCGCCTGCGCGGCTGCGCGCGACGGGCCGCGGTTGATCCGCAGCACGATCAGCGCGCCGACGATGCACAGCCCGCCCGAGATCATCGACGCGATCGTATAGGTGCCGAGGCTTGCCCGCAGCAGCCCGGCGCCGAGCGCCGCGAACGCCGCGCCGAGCTGGTGGCCGGCGACGATCCAGCCGAACACGACCGGCGCCGCGGCCTTGCCGAACACGTCGGTCGCAAGCCGCACGGTCGGCGGCACGGTCGCGATCCAGTCGAGCCCGTAGAACATCGCGAACAGCGGCAGCCCGAAGAAATCGATCCCGAACGCGTGCGGCAGGTAGATCAGCGACAACCCGCGCAGCCCGTAGTACCAGAACAACAGCACGCGATTGTCGTAGCGGTCGGACAGCCAGCCCGACAGCGTCGTACCGAACAGGTCGAATACGCCCATCGCCGCGAGCAGCGATGCGCCCTGCACTTCGGTCATCCCGTAATCGCTGCACATCGCGATCAGGTGCGTGCCGACGTAACCGTTGGTGCTCGCGCCACAGATGAAGAAGCTGAAGAACAGCAGCCAGAAATCGCGCGAACGGCTCGCCGTCAGCAGCGTACGGAACGCGACCGTGAGCGGGTTCTCCTTCGCCGCCTCGGGCGCGGGCGGCGCATCGGCCGGCTCGCCGTACGGGCGCAGTTGCAAGTCGGCCGGCCGTTCGGGCAACAGGAACGCCACGAGCGGAATCACGATCGCGGCCGCGACCGCGACGACCAGCACGACCGGCCGCCAGCCATGGCGCTGCGCGATCGCCGCGAGCATCGGCAGGAACACGAGCTGGCCGGTGGCCGTGCTCGCGGTCAGGATCCCCATCACGAGGCCGCGCCGCGCATGGAACCAGCGCGTGACGAAGGTCGCGGACAGCGTCAGCGCGACGACGCCCGTCGAGCAGCCGACCATCAGGCCCCAGATCACCACCATCTGCCAGCTCTGCGTCATCATCGACGACAGCGCGACGCCCGCGCTCATCGTCACGAGCGCGACGAGAATCGTCGGGCGCAGCCCGAAGCGCTGCATCGCGGCGGCCGCGAACGGGCCCGTCAGTCCGTACAGCGCGATGTTCACCGAGATCGCCAGCGAGATCGCCGCGCGGCTCCAGCCGAGCTCGCGCTCGAGCGGCACCATCAGCACGCTCGGCGTCGCGCGCGTGCCGGCCGCCGCCAGCAGGATCAGGAATACCACCGCCGCCGCGAGCCATCCGTAGTGAAAGCGCCCGCCGATTCGTGTCACCGCCCAGTTCATCTTCGCGTTCTCCTGTTGGCGGCTCCGGCGCCTCCGCACCCGTTCCGCCCCACCCAGCCAGGCCACCTCCGCCGCACGCTGCATCGGCTGACCCGGGCCGACGCTTGGCATTTGTCTGTCGATCCGATCGGCATTGTTACCGACCGGTCACAAGTGTGTTGCGATCGTAGTGACCAATCGGTAACATGTCAAGCAATTCACTATGCAGTCGAGGGTCATCATGTCGGGCATCGAGATCGCCAAACCGCTGGCGCGCCGCACGCGCCGGCCGATCGACGGCGCCACCGCGCAGGAGCACCTGCTGCGCGCCGCCGAGGAGCTGTTTTACAAGGAAGGCGTTCGGACGGTGGGCGTCGAGGCGGTCGTGGAGCGCGCGGGCGTCAACAAGATGAGCCTGTATCGCCAGTTCTCGTCGAAGGACGAGCTGATCCTCGCGTATCTGGAGCGGATGGATGCGTGTTTCTTCGACCGCTTCAATACGAGCGTCGCGAAACACCCGGGCCAGCCGAAAGCGCAGCTGATCCAGTATTTCGTCGATCTCGCCGAGCGCGCGACGCAGAAGGATTACCGCGGCTGCCCGTTCGTCAACGTCGCCGCCGAATTCCCGGATGCGTCGCACCCGGCGCGCGAACGCGTCGCGCAGAACAAGGAACAGCTGATGAAGCGGCTCGTCGCACTGTGCGAAAGCGCCGGCGTGCGGCAGCCGCAGGCGCTCGCCGACTCGCTCGCGCTGGTGATCGAAGGCATCTACGCGGCAAGCCAGACCTATCGGCACGGCGAAACGCCGATCGGCGTCGCCCCCGCGCTCGTCACGCAGTTGATCGAAGCCGCCTGCGCGTGACGGCGCGCCCGCTACAATGCGGCCCTCGCCGCCCTTCCGCCCGACTGGTTTCACGATGACCGACACCCGCCCCGAATCGCACGACGACATCCTCGCCGCCACACGGCACTGGCTCGCGCGCGCGGTGATCGGGCTCAATCTGTGCCCGTTCGCGAAAAGCGTCTATGTGAAGGAACAGGTGCGCTACGCGATCAGCGAAGCGACGACGCTGGAAGACGCGCTCGCCGAACTCGAAACGGAGCTGCGCGCGCTCGACGCGGCCGACCCGCAGCAGGTCGACACGACGCTCGTGATCTTCCCGCATGCGTTCGCCGATTTCATCGACTACAACGATGCGCTGTTCTTTGCCGACCGGCTGGTGCGGCAGCTGCGGCTCGACGGCGTGCTGCAGATCGCGAGCTTCCATCCGGACTACCGGTTCGAAGGCAGCGAGCCCGACGACATCGAGAACTACACGAACCGCGCGCCGTATCCGATCCTGCACCTGCTGCGCGAGGACAGCATTGCGCGCGCGGTCGACGCGTTCCCGGACGCGTCCGCGATCTACGAAAAGAATCAGGAAACGCTGCGCCGCCTCGGCCACGATGGCTGGCGCGAATGGATGCGCCGGCCGGGCGACGACGTCTGACGCGACGTGCAACGGGCGGCGGGCATCGTGCACCGCGCGACGCACTGACAGCGGCGCGGTGCGGCGTGCCCGCCCCGCGTGTCAGCCTGCGGCCGGTTCGACGGCCTCGCCGCCCGCCGCCGCTTCCGGCACGAAGAAGCGCTCGTTCAGCTCGGCGAGCCCGAACATCCCGAGAATCTCGTTCAACCGCTCGCCGGGCCGCCGGCGCGGCAGGTTCTTGTACTGCGCGATGATCAGCTCGTTCTTCATCGAGTGCTCCCAGCCGACCAGCTCGGTCACGCTGACCTGGTAGCCGTGCGCTTCGAGCTGCAGGCAGCGCAGCACGTTGGTGATCTGGCTGCCGAATTCGCGCGTATGGAGCGGATGCCGCCACACTTCCGTCAGCGCGCTCGCGAGCGACTTGCCCTTGTTCTTGCGCAGCACCCCCGCGACCTCCGCCTGGCAGCACGGCACCAGCACGATGTGCTGCGCGCGCTTCGCGAGCGCGAAGCGGATCGCGTCGTCGGTCGCCGTGTCGCACGCGTGCAGCGCGGTGACGACGTCGACCGTTTCAGGCAATTTCGGCGACGTGATCGAATCGGCCACCGACAGGTTCAGGAACGACATGCCGCCGAACCCGAGCCGGGCGGCCAGCTCGGCCGAGCGCGTGACCAGCTCCTCGCGGGTCTCGATCCCGTACACGTGCGACGCGAACGCCGGCGTGCCGTGCCCCGGCTGCTGCTTGAAGAACAGGTCGTACAGGATGAAGCCGAGATACGACTTGCCGGCGCCGTGATCGACGAGCGTCACGCTGCCACGGTCGGCCTGCACGCCGGCGAGCAGCGGCTCGATGAACTGGAACAGGTGATAGACCTGCTTCAGCTTGCGGCGGCTGTCCTGGTTCAGCTTGCCGTCGCGGGTGAGGATGTGCAGTTCCTTCAGCAGTTCGACGGACTGCTCCGGGCGGATTTCGTGGGTCTTGTTCGACATCGTGATGCGGCGCCGGGCCACGGTCGGCTGACCACGGCCCGGCGGCGGGAATTCGTGAGGAATGGCGATAGTTTACCGAAAATGCGCGATCAGGCTCGTGCGCCGAGCCGCCAGAGCGACGTGACCTCGGCCTGGCGTGCCGCATGCAGCGGATCGTCGGCGTCCATCGCCTTCGGGTGCGCGGCGCGGATGTCGTCGCGGCCGAGCACGACGAGGCCCGCTTCGTCGATCCATTGCAGCAGCGTGTCGCGCGGCCGCAGGCCGAGATGCTCGGCGAAATCGGACAGGATCAGCCAGCCTTCGCCGCCGGGCTCGAGGTGCGCGGCGAGCCCCGCGAGGAAGCCACGCAGCATGCGGCTGTCCGGATCGTAGACCGCGTATTCGATCGGTGCGCTCGGCCGGGCCGGCACCCACGGCGGGTTGCAGACCACGAGCGGCGCACGGCCGGCCGGAAACAGGTCGGCTTCGACGATCTCGACACGATCCGCGTGACCGAGCCGGTCGACGTTCTCGCGCGCACAGGCGAGCGCCCGCGGATCCTGGTCGGTCGCGACGACGCGCGCGACGCCGCGTGACGCCAGCACGGCCGCCAGCACGCCGGTGCCCGTACCGATGTCGAACGCGAGCGACGTCGCCGGCAGCGGCGCGCGCGCGACGAGATCGACGTATTCGCCGCGCACCGGCGAGAACACGCCGTAGTGCGGGTGGATCGCCGCGCCGCCGAGCGCCGGGATCGCCACGCCTTTCTTGCGCCATTCATGCGCGCCGACGAGGCCGAGCAGTTCGCGCAGCGACACGACCGACGGCGCGCCGCCAGGCCCGTACGCCTCTTCGCACGCGGCACGCACGTCGGGCGCGCGGCGCAGCGGGATCGTGTAGTCGGCATCGAGCGGGATCAGCAGCATCCCGAGCGTGCGGGCGCGCTGCGACTGCGCGAGACGATGCAGGTTGAATGCGTCGACGCCGGTCGCGGCTTTCGCCTTCTTCGGCTTGCGCTCGACACGGCGCGCCACGGGAACACGGCGTCGGCCTGGAACACGAAGCCGATGCGCGGATCGATCCCGTCGACCGGGCGGCCCATCACGCGCACCTCGCCCGACACGGGCTTGAGCAGCCCGGTGATCATGTTCAGC
>NZ_JAAGPM010000066.1:0-42397 GCF_017104865.1 Burkholderia sp. Ac-20349 | reverse complement strand
GCGCGGCTGGCAGCGCGTGCCCGGGCGGGCGGCGAGCGGATGCGCACGTCGCCGGGCGGGCCGGGCCGCACGCTGAAGAACCTGTTCCAGGAACGTGGCGTACCCGCATGGCAGCGCGACGTGCCGCTGCTGTTCGCCGGCGACCAGCTGATCTACGTGCCGCGCCTTGGCGTGAACCGCGATGTCGGCGTGTCCGGCGATGGGGCATCCGGTGACGGTGCGTGGCGCCGGATCGAGTGGCGTCCGGACCTGCTGATCGCATGATGGGGGCAGGCTGCCTGCGACGCCATGGCGTGCCCATTTTCACCATTTGGTAAACAGCGCCGGAACGACCTCGGACGCGGCGAGCGGCTTGTCAAGCGGGCCTCTATCGGGTACGCTCGGTCGTTTGCTCGGCTCGATTTTTGAGCGATTTGTGCAGGTTTTCCGCGTGACGTACCCGGTTTGCGCGGCCTGATCGGCCTTCCGGGCAAAATCCGTCACGCTTGCGTGTTGCGTCCCAGCCGTCCCCCTCGTCGTCCGTCCACAGCCACAAGCCGCGTGACCGAACGGCTACGCGGCCTGCCCAGCGCGCCCGTGCGGTTTCTCCTCCAGTTCAGAACGACAATGGCACTCATCGTACACAAATACGGCGGCACTTCGATGGGCTCGGTCGAGCGCATCAAGAACGTCGCGAAACGCGTCGCAAAATGGCATCAGGCCGGGCACCAGATGGTGGTCGTGCCTTCGGCGATGTCCGGCGAAACCAACCGTCTGCTCGGTCTCGCGAAAGAGATTTCGAGCCAGCCGAGCCCGCGCGAGCTCGACATGATCGCGTCGACCGGCGAGCAGGTCAGCGTCGGCCTGCTGTCGATCGCGCTGCAGGAAATCGGCGTCGAGGCCGTGAGCTACGCGGGCTGGCAAGTGCCGATCAAGACCGACAGCGCGTTCACGAAAGCGCGCATTCACTCGATCGATGACGAGCGCGTGAAAGCCGATCTGAATGCAGGCAAGGTCGTGATCATCACGGGCTTCCAGGGCGTCGATCCGGATGGCCACATCACGACGCTGGGCCGTGGCGGCTCGGATACGTCTGCGGTCGCGGTCGCGGCTGCGCTGGGTGCCGAAGAGTGCCTGATTTATACGGACGTCGATGGCGTCTACACGACCGATCCGCGCGTCGTCGAAGAGGCGCGACGCCTCGATCGCGTGACGTTCGAGGAAATGCTGGAAATGGCCAGCCTCGGCTCGAAGGTCCTGCAGATCCGCTCGGTCGAATTCGCCGGCAAATACCAGGTGAAGACGCGCGTGCTGTCGAGCCTGACCGATCCGCTGATTGCGCTCGACGAAGAAATGCGCTCGGGCACCCTGATTACTTTTGAAGAAGACGAGACCATGGAAAAGGCAGTCATTTCCGGCATCGCGTTCCAGCGCGACGAAGCACGCATTGCTGTGATGGGCGTGCCCGACAAGCCGGGCATCGCGTATCAGATCCTCGGCCCGGTCGCGGATGCGAACGTCGACGTCGACATGATCATCCAGAACCAGAGCGTCCAGGGCAAAACCGACTTCACGTTCACGGTCGGCCGTGGCGACTACCAGAAGGCGATGGACATCCTCACCAACCAGGTGAAGGGCCACGTGAACGCCGAGCAGGTGCAGGGCGACCCGAAGGTGTCGAAGGTGTCGGTCGTCGGCGTCGGCATGCGTTCGCACGTGGGCGTCGCGAGCAAGATGTTCCGCACGCTGTCGGAAGAGGGCATCAACATCCAGATGATCTCGACGTCCGAAATCAAGATTTCGGTGCTGATCGACGAGAAATACATGGAGCTGGCCGTCCGCGCGCTGCACAAGGCATTCGAACTCGACCAGGCGTCGTGAATTTTTCGTGATGCGTTGAAGAAAATGCATCACGGAAATTGACGTACGGTTCGAAACCCTATATTATCTTGTTCTCGTCGCACTGCCTCCCTGGTGCGAGCGAAAGTTTGGGAGACGTGGCCGAGAGGTCGAAGGCACTCCCCTGCTAAGGGAGCATCTGGGCCAAAACCTGGATCGAGGGTTCGAATCCCTCCGTCTCCGCCAAAAGCGGTGACAAAGCCCCGCAAGTTCTCGGACTTGCGGGGCTTTTTCTTTTTCCGGCGCTGCAGTACCGCTCACTGGTGTACCTCTTCACGCGAAGAGAGCCGATGAAACTGCCTGTTCGCATCCTCCTGTCGCGCTACGGTATCTACTACTACCGTCACCGGTACGCCATTGCTGGTAAGCGACGTGAGAAGAGTCTGTCTCCGAACACCGAAAATCCAATTGTTGCCAAGAAGAAGGCCTTGATGGCTTCGGCTATCCTTGTCGCAGACAAAAAACAGGTGAGCTTGCCAAACATGCCCAAGGATAAAGAACTCATGGATGGGGTCTTGGGGAAGATCCAGGAGCAGGTGCGCGATCTTGAGGTTGTGTATTCCACACCTCCAGGGCACAGCACCACCATGAAGGCTGATCCCAACGTGCCCGGCGATCTGGAAGCGCTTATGAAGGCTTCCGAGGCGTTTGGGAATAGTGAGTGGGGGCAATCCTTCAAACGTGCTCCGGATGATGCTACGCAAGCACCATCACAACCTGTTGTGCGCGCATCTATCGCGGCGACTGCGCCAGTGGCGCCAGCTCACGTTGTCATTCGAACCCCTCAGGTCAGCGTTACAGAATTCCCCGAGCCGGTTGTAGCAGGGCTGACCGTGCAGACAGCCACCAGCCGCTTCGCAACGCGCCACAAAGCCAAGCTGGCACCCAAAACGCTCGATGAGTATCGGCAACGTCAGTTGCGCTTCCAAAACTGGCTTGCCACGCGCAAGCACACTGAGCACGATCCGATCCGTGCAGGTAGTTCTTTTATCGCATATCAATCAGAACCGTCGGCTAATTTCTAGATGAAGCACGATCTCTACCTTTTTGAAAACCTCTTGACTGCAACCTCGCGTGAAGAGTTGCACAATGGGGTGGTAAAGCTTGCTGGCGAGTTCGGTTTCCCGAGTCTGTTCTTTTCTCCTTTGGTCGATAGCGGCGGAGCAAAAAAATTCTTCCGAGACCATGGCCAAATTGCGCCGGAGCACCTGCCCGCCAGGAATATATACACGACCTATCCTGAATCATGGTTAGTGCGTTATCAGCAAGCCGAGCATATTCACCGTGATCCGGTCGTTCGACAGGCAACTCAAACAACCCTGCCGATTTATTGGGATCGATCTTCTCAAGGGCGCAATGTCGTCTTCGACGAAGCACGCGAGCACGGACTTGCCGAAGGAATCACCATCCCGATTCACGGTGCGAACGGCGAGTGGTCCCTCTTCAGCGTCGCGTCCGACTCCTCTCTGCGCCATGACCGCTCGCATGCGTCTGCCTTCGTTGGCCAAATCCAGCTTTCAGCCTTCTACATGAGTGAGGCGGCGAGGCGTCTCGGTGAGCCGACGGGATTGGCAATCCGAGCTTTGACCAAACGGGAAAAAGAGTGCCTACTCTGGGCGGCACAAGGGAAGACTTCGTGGGAGATCGGCAACATCTTGTCTATTTCGGAGCCGACGGTGGTCTTCCATTTGACGAATGCCAAAAACAAACTTCAAGCCACAAACAGGCGTCAGGCTGTTGCCAAGGCAATCAGTCTCAGGCTGATCCAGCCGTAACCACGAAACCTATAAGAACTTATAGCTATCAAAAAAATTTCCTTTAAGTGACTATGCACCCACGTAGACGGCGAACCATCGCTAAATTTATGGTTCCTGTTCTTTGCGCAATATGTATCGGGGGGAAGCATGCAGGTCTATGAGGGGAGTTTGATAGAAGGTGGCGTGAGCAGCGCTGATGGGCGGTGGAAAAAATACACCTACCTGAAAATCGGAAATCAGCAAATCAACAATGTTCGGATTGACATGAAGTTTGACCGCGTTTTGCATGGTCAAATTGACCGCGGCACCGTTAAGCTGTGGATAGAGCGCTGGTTTTCAAGAAACATAATTATTGGGATTACTCAATCTGACGGGCAAACATTCCGTCAGGGGCTTGGGGTATTTTATTCGCTGTTGTTTTTTTCTTTGGCGCTTGGCACAATCTTCCTTCTTGTGTCTTTCGCCAGGGGTGGCTCGCTAGCCTTGGTTCCAGCAGCACTTTTATTTCTCACGGGCCTCATTCCGTGGAGCTTCATCAAGAAGGTCAGGTCAATAAAATCCGACCACACATATTGAAAAATGGAATTCCAAAACAGAAAGCACCCTGATGGGTGCTTTCTGTTTTGGTGCGGCTGATCAGTTGGCCTTGAACTCAGTGTCCGCACGAGAGATCCGTGCTGATGGCGCTTGGCAAGTCCATGAGCACGGACAGCCCCGATGGGCGTCTCGAGTCACCTTTATTCCGCAGCGGGTGCGGAGTGAAGATATTCTTGATCTTCTGGTAATTTCCAACTCTTGTATGTGTGACCCCGTATCCGCCAGTAACGGCGGCTGAACCCCGGAAGATTGTGGTCTTCCGGGGTTTTGTTTTTTGGCTCGGATCGACAACGATCAAAACAACTATCAAAGCGGTGGCTGCTTCAAGACACACTGTCGACGAACACGCGAGTCGGCATGGCCCAGCCGAAATGATGGACGACCTCATTCAACACGTGCTGTTGCTGTTGGTCGGTGAACGCCGCGGTGGCATCACTCAGCACGATCGGTTCATAGCCGAGATCGTGCGCGGCGCGCAGTGTCGACTCAATGCATACATGGGTGGCATAGCCCGCAAGGTACAGCCGTGTGATGCCCTGGCCACGCAGATAGTTGTCCAGGTCGGAAGCGGAAAAAGCGCTGGCGCCCGCCCGTCCGCTGACAACGAATTCATTTTCGAGCGGGGCATACGGCCCATGGAACTGCCAACCGCTATCTTGCTTCTGCCAGGTGCCGGCCTTTTGAATTGCGCCACGCAGACCGAATCGAGCACGCCCCAACTCTCGGTAGTCCGAAGACATCTGCAGCGTCGCGTGAATCACGGGCATGCCCGCTTGACGTGCTGCCGCCAACGCAAGCTTGGCGGCTTCCTGCGACTGGGAGAACGGATGCTCATCCTTGATCAGCCGCCTCAACTTGCCTTCCGGAGCAAGCCATTCGTTGACAAATTCGATCATGAGCAGCGCGGATCGACCGTCGTTCGGCACGTTGGGTATCGGTTGGCGTGCAGCTGCGGCAACGCTGACTTCAGGCTGCGACGATGGAGGGGCTGCCTCACTGGCGTCGGTTGCCATGGCGGACAACAAGAACAGTCGCGAGAACCAGCTTTGCGTGAATTTCAGCATGTCTACCCCCTCTTCAATCTGTGAGGGTTCGACTATATTGATGAACCAGTGTCACGATAAGGCCTTAAAATTCAGACTTATTGTGAATTGAGGGAATGGCAGAGTGGATCCATTTACCGATATCAGCACCTTTGTCCGGGCTGCCGAGGCCGGCAATTTCACGCGTGCTGCACGGTTGCTTCAGCTCAGCCCCTCAGCCGTGAGCAAGGCAGTCGCACGCCTGGAAGCTGAACTGGGGGTTCGGCTGTTTCACCGTTCGCCGCGGCAGATCACCTTGACCGGGGATGGCGAGTTGTTCTTTGCAGTCTGCCGCCAGGGAATGACGGACATCGAGGACGCTCGCAGCAGGCTTGCGGGTGCGTCGCAACCATGGCGGGGCAAGTTGCGGCTCTGCGTCCCGGTGAGTTTCGGCCAGTATGTGCTGGCGCCTGCGCTCGGTGAATGGCTGAACGCACATCCCGGGCTGGATATCGAACTGGCCCTGACGGATCGTCACGTTGACATGACGGCCGAGCGTTTCGACCTGGCCGTGATGTTGGGAGAAGTGCCTGACTCCCGACTGGTGGCGCGCCCGTTGCCCGCTCATCGCTTCGTGACGGTCGCTTCGCCGGCCTACCTGCAGTCGCGGGGTGTGCCCGATACGCCAGACGACCTGATCGACCATATCTGTCTGCGTTATGTGATGGTCAACAGCGGACAATTCCGAGACTGGACGTTTGTTCGTGGCGGGGATCAGTACCGCCATTTCCCCGTGGGGCCGTTGGCCAGCGACCATGCGTCAGCGCTCCTGGCGTTGTCGGAAGCCGGGGGCGGTATCCTGCAAGCTCCGTATTATGTCGTCGCGTCGTCGTTGGCTGCGGGGCGACTTGTTCCTGTCCTCGGCGACTTCAAGAGTGTCGGCGCCCCTTTGTCGGTGGTCTACGAGAAAGCTCGCCAAGCCTCTGCGCGCACCCGGCTTGCCGCCGACTTCTTGTTGGCGCTTGGCGAGCGACTGTCAGGTTGATGCCGGATTCAAAGTCGTCGCGTCGCTTGTCGCGATGGCGCAGGGCGCATTGCTGCTCGCGCTCGAAACGTTCTCCGTCGTACTCCACTCGCGCACATTGCAGGATGTCGCGCATGGCGACGCGAGGCGATCGTCACGACGCCGGCGTCGAAGTCGGCTCCGCCCGCCGCAAACTACATGCTCGACGGGCGCAATATCGTCGATGCGATGACGCTCGCGTCGTCCATTTTCCCGCGCAACACGACCGCCATCGCACGGTGACGACGCACATATGGGGCCGCTCGAGTCATCCATGATCGCGGTTGGAAAGTGAAGGATGCGGGTGTAGCGACCCTTCGCTCGACCTGCATCGTGTAAGGCAAAATGAAGTGCAAATGAAAGTATCTGTGTAAGGATTGGGCGCCGTCTGCTCGCTGTCCCGCCGGGCATCAATTAGCGCATTCCGACCCTCCGAAATGGCACGCCGGCGTCAAAAATGCGGCGCTGCGTCGTTTTTCGCGATCGCCCTCGTCGGGCAATACAAAAAATTACTCATAAAAATCATGGGCCTAGGCTGATACCAAAAATCTGCGCATTGCTGCGATGCAGAAAATAACCAATCGCCTTATGCTGGTTAACCCGATCGCGTTTGAGCGACGTCAAGTTTTCCGATGATGTCGCTTTACATTTTGCCAACACTGGCGATTCACGAAATCTATCTGTCGATTTGATTTCGTTCCTTTCGTCTCGCCTGTCCCCGATGCAGTGCGCGACTTCATCAAGGCCTAGTTGACATGCATGATTTCCCCTTCCTGAGCCTGGCCATCTGGGCTCCGATCCTGTTCGGCGCGTGCCTGCTGCGCGCCGGTTCCGATCAACATCCACGTCGAACGCGGTTGATTGCGCTCGTCGGCGCGCTGGTGGGGCTGGCGGCGGTCGTTCCACTGGTCGCCGGTTTCGATGCGCACTCGGCTGCGATGCAATTCGTCGAAAGCCGCAACTGGCTGGCGGCATTCAATTCCGGATGGCGGGTCGGCATCGACGGCGCGTCGCTGTGGCTCGTCGTGCTGACCGCGTTCACGACGCTCGTGGTGGTGGTGGCGTCGTGGGAGTCGGTCACGGTGCGTGTCGCGCAGTACTACGCGTCGTTCCTGATCCTGTCGGGGCTGATGGTCGGTGTGTTCGTCGCACAGGACGGGCTGCTGTTCTTCATCTTCTTCGAGGCGACGCTGATCCCGCTTTACCTGCTGATCGGTACGTGGGGGCGGGAGCGTCGCGTGTACGCGGCCGTGAAGTTCTTCTTCATCTCGTTCGCCGGCTCGCTGATGCTGCTGATGGCGATGCTGTACCTGTACGCGCAGTCGCATACGTTCGACATGGCCGTGTGGCGCACGCTGCAGCTCGGCTTCGCACCGCAGTTGCTGGTGTTCCTCGGCTTCTTCGCCGCATTCGCGGTCAAGGTGCCGATGTGGCCGGTCCACACGTGGCTGAGCGACGTCTACACCGACGGCCCGACCGGCGCCGCGCTGATGCTCGCGATGCTCAAGCTCGGCGGCTACGGGTTCCTGCGCTTCGCGTTGCCGGTCACGCCCGATGCGAGCCACTTCTTCGCACCGGCCGTGATCGCGCTGTCGCTGTTCGCGATCGTCTATGCCAGCCTGATCGCGCTCGCGCAGACCGATCTCGGCAAGCTGCTCGCGTATTCGACGGTCGCGCACATGGGGATCGTGACGCTCGGGCTGTTCCTGTTCAACCGGATCGGCGTCGAAGGCGCGATCGTGCAGCTCGTGTCGTACGGCTTCGTCGCGGGTGCGATGCTGTTGTGCGTGAACGTGCTCGTCGATCGCACGAAGCAGCGCGAGATCGCCGCGTACGGCGGTGTGGCGGGCGTGATGCCGCGCTTCGCGACCTTCACGGTGCTGTTCGCGATGGCCAACGTCGGCCTGCCGGGCACGTCGGGGTTCGTCGGCGAGTTCATGGTCATCATGGGCGCGATCCGCTTCAATTTCTGGATCGGCGCCATCGCGGCGCTGACGCTGATCCTCAGCGCGTCGTACACGCTGTGGATGCTCAAGCGCGTCGTGTTCGGCAAGGTCGCAAGCCAGCGGATCGCGAAGCTCGCCGACCTGAACCGGCGCGAGATCGTGATGTTCGCGTCGCTCGCACTGGTCGTGCTGGCGGTCGGCATCGATCCGAAGCCGTTCACCGATGCGATCGATCCGACCGTCGGCAGGCTGATCGAAGACGCGAGCCATTCGAAGCTGCCGACCGGGGATGGCCCTGCGCAGCCGCAGCCGTCGTACATGGCGTCGACGCGCAGCTGAGCGCGGCACGTCGCGCGAGCGGGCGCATCGCACGGCGGTGCGGTCGTTGCACGCGCATCGATCGCGGTCCGGCGCAGGCAGCGCCGGGCCCGCTTTCGGCTGCGTGAAATTGCCCCGCGACAATCTGTCTCACGGCAGATTCTGCAATGATGATTTTCCGCATTAGCTGGTTTTTCATCGCACTCGCGCGACGTATGATTCGGCCACTTTCGTGGATCGAATGCGCATCGGGCGTACGCAAACGGATTCAATGACCCTCGGGCTGTGTGATGAAAAGAAAAGCTTCAAAAGGCGGAGTGGCGCTGATGTCGATCGGCGCGGCTTTGAGCCTGTCAGGCTGTAATTTAGATGTACTAAATCCGAAAGGAAGCGTGGGCGCTGCCGAAAAGGCGCTGATCGCAACGTCCACCTGGGCGATGCTGATCGTCGTCATTCCGGTGATCCTGCTCACGCTGTGGTTCGCGTGGCGTTACCGCGCGTCGAACCGCAACGCCACCTACGCGCCGAACTGGTCGCACTCGACCGCGATCGAGGTCGTGATCTGGACGGTGCCGACGCTGATCATCCTGTTCCTCGCCGTGCTCACGTGGAAGACCACGCACGAGCTCGACCCGTACAAGCCGCTCGAGTCGTCGGTGAAGCCGATCGACGTCGAGGTCGTCGCGCTCGACTGGAAGTGGCTGTTCATCTATCCGGAACTCGGCATCGCGTCGGTGAACCAGCTCGCGATTCCGGTCGGCACGCCGGTGAACTTCCGCATCACGTCGGATTCGGTGATGAACTCGTTCTTCATTCCGCAGCTCGGCGGCCAGGTCTACGCGATGGCCGGCATGCAGACGCGCCTGCACCTGATCGCCGACGAGCCCGGCAACTACGCGGGCACGTCCGCCAACTTCAGCGGCCGCGGTTTCTCCGACATGAAGTTCCGCACGCTCGCCGAGCCGCGCGAACAGTTCGATGCATGGGTACAGAAGGTGAAAGCGTCGCCGGACCGGCTCGACGCGACCGTGTACGGCACCGTCGCGCAACCGAGCGAGAAGGCGCCCGTGCGCTACTTCTCGTCGGTCGATCCGCGACTCTTCCACAACATCATCGCGAAATACAACGATGGCCACGTCCTCGACCTGAAGGACGCCGCCTGCGGCACGAAGGGGTAACGCATGTTCGGCAAACTCACACTCTCGGCGATCCCGTTCGATCAGCCCATCATCATGGGGGCCGGTGCCTTCATGGGGCTGGTCGTGCTGGGCATTCTCGCCGCGCTGACGATCACCGGCCGGTGGAAATGGCTGTGGACGGAATGGCTGACCACGGTCGACCACAAGAGACTCGGCGTGATGTACATCATCGTCGCGCTGATCATGCTGCTGCGCGGCTTCGCCGACGCGATCATGATGCGCATGCAGCTCGCGCTCGCGTACAACGGGCCCGGCTACCTGCCGCCGCACCACTATGACCAGGTCTTCACGGCTCACGGCGTGATCATGATCTTCTTCATGGCGATGGTGTTCATGGTTGGCCTGATGAACCTGATCGTGCCGCTGCAGATCGGCGCGCGCGATGTCGCATTCCCGTTCATCAACTCGCTCTCGTTCTGGATGACGGCCGTCAGCGCGATCCTGATCAACGTTTCGCTCGTGATCGGTGAATTCGCTCAGACCGGCTGGCTCGCATATCCGCCGCTGTCGGAGCTGCAGTTCAGTCCGGGGGTAGGGGTCGACTACTACCTGTGGGCGCTGCAGATCTCGGGCGTCGGCACGCTGCTGACCGGCGTGAACTTCTTCGTGACGATCATCAAGATGCGCGCGCCGGGCATGACGCTGATGAAGATGCCGGTGTTCACGTGGACCGCGCTCTGCACGAACGTGCTGATCATGGCGTCGTTCCCGATCCTGACCGCGACGCTCGCGCTGCTCGGCCTCGACCGTTACCTCGGCATGCACTTCTTCACGAACGAAGCCGGCGGCAACGCGATGCTGTACCTGAACCTGATCTGGGCATGGGGTCACCCTGAGGTGTACATCCTGATCCTGCCGGCGTTCGGCATTTTCTCGGAAGTCATCGCGACGTTCGCGAAGAAGCCGCTGTTCGGCTACAAGACGATGGTGTATGCGACCTGCGCGATCATGGTGCTGTCGTTCCTCGTGTGGCTGCACCACTTCTTCACGATGGGCTCGGGTGCGAACGTGAACGCGTTCTTCGGCATCATGACGATGATCATCGCGATCCCGACCGGCGTGAAGGTGTTCAACTGGCTGTTCACGATGTACCGCGGCCGGATCGAATTCACGACGCCCGTGCTGTGGACGATCGGCTTCATGGTCACGTTCACGCTCGGCGGCATGACCGGCGTGATGATGGCGATTCCCGGCGCGGACTTCGTGCTGCACAACAGCCTGTTCCTGATCGCGCACTTCCACAACGTGATCATCGGCGGCGTGCTGTTCGGTTATCTCGCGGGCTTCAACTACTGGTTCCCGAAGGCGTTCGGCTTCAAGCTGAACGAGAAGCTCGGCAAGGCCGCGTTCTGGTTCTGGCAGATCGGTTTCTACGTTGCATTCGTGCCGCTCTACGTGCTCGGCTTCATGGGCATGACGCGCCGGATCAACCACTACGACAACCCGGCCTGGCATCCGTGGCTGCTGGTCGCCGCATTCGGCGCCGTGCTGATCGCGATCGGCATCGCGTGCCAGCTGCTGCAACTGGTGGTCAGCATCCGTAACCGCAACCTGCCCGAGTACCGCGACACGACGGGCGATCCGTGGGGTGGCCGCACGCTGGAGTGGGCGACCTCGTCGCCGCCGGCCGACTACAACTTCGCGGTGATCCCGCAGGTGCGCACGCTCGACGCGTATGCGGACATGAAGGCACGCGGCGAAGGCCGGCCGAACCCGGCGTCGATTCGCGACATCCACATGCCGTCGAATACCTGCGCGGGCCTCGTGATCGCGATCTTCAGCCTGGTGCTCGGCTTCGCGCTGGTGTGGCACATCTGGTGGATGGCGATCGGCGGGCTCGTCGGGATCATCGCGACGCTCGTGATCTACAGCTCGCGCAATAACGACGGCTATTACATCCCCGCGTCGACAGTGCGGAAGATCGAAGACAAGCAGCCGACGAAGCGCGTGGCTGCGCGCGTCGACGACGTGGAACTGGAGGCCAACTGATGTTGCAGAAAACCTTGAGCGCGACCCTGCTCGAGCACGACGACCATCCGCCGTCGCACTCGGTGTTCGGGTTCTGGCTGTACCTGATGACCGACTGCGTGATCTTCGCGGCGCTGTTCGCGACGTTCGCGGTGCTCGGCCACCAGTATGCGGGCGGCCAGACCGCGAAAGACCTGTTCGACATTCCGGGCGTCGCGGTGGAAACCGCCGCGCTGCTGCTGTCGAGCATCACGTACGGTTTCGCGATGCTCGCGGCGTACAAGCAGCGGCGCGGTGCGCTGCTCGCGTGGCTCGCGGTGACGTTCGTGCTCGGCGCGGCGTTCCTCGCGATGGAACTGCGCGAGTTCTCGCACCTGATCGCGGAAGGCGCGGGCCCGCAACGCAGCGCGTTCCTGTCGGCGTTCTTCACGCTGGTCGGCACGCACGGGCTGCACGTGACGGCCGGCCTGCTGTGGATGATCGTGCTCGCCGGGCAGATCGTGTTCCGCGGCGGCGACCTGACCGATCGCGACCTGCGACGCCTGACGTGCCTGAGCCTCTTCTGGCACTTCCTCGACATCGTGTGGATCTGCGTGTTTTCCTTTGTCTATCTCGCGAGCGTGATCTAAATGGCCCATTCGCATTCGTCTCAACTCGAAGAAGGGCACGGCAGCGTCGGCGGCTACTTCGCCGGTTTCATCCTGTCGGTGCTGCTCACGGCCGCGTCGTTCGGCCTCGTGATGGGCGGCGTGCTGTCGCCGCACGCGTCGCTGATCGCGCTTGCCGTGCTCGCGTTCGTGCAGATCGTCGTGCACCTCGTGTACTTCCTGCACATGAACGGCTCGTCGGGCCAGCGCTGGAACGTGATGGCGTTCAGCTACACGGTGCTGACCGCGGCGATCCTGATCATCGGCACGCTGTGGGTGATGCACAACGTCAGCATGAACATGATGTCGCGCTGAGCGGCATCGCGGCGCAGCGGTCGAATTCCATGCGCTTTCGTGAACAAAAGGCGGCACGCGAGTGCCGCCTTTTTGTTTTTTCCGGCCGGGATGCGCCGGGCAGCGGGGTCAGTGCGGGGTGCCGGCATCGGCCGTCAGCGCATGCGTGCAGTCCGCACGGTACTCGGCGGCGAGCCGATGCTTCGCACCGTCGAGATCGTCGGGGTAGTAGGGGCTCGCGTGCGCGGGATCGTAGCCGACCTGTTCGAGTTCGGTCAGTTCGCGCACGAGGTCGGTACGCGTGACGTCGTGGCCGGTGTGGACGAACGGGTAAGTGTTGCATTCCTGCGGCGTCAGGTGAGGTGCCGCGAACGCGGCGGTGCTGGCGCATGCGAGCAGCATGCAGGCGACGGTAGTCGACAGTTTCATCCGGTGGCTCCTGGTTTCGCGGCCCGATGCCGCATGACGTCAGCGTAGGCGGCACGCGCGACGGGGCGGGCGACGCCCGGATGAAACATCTTTTACCCGTGCGCCGAGGGGCCGGATGAAGCAATTTTCATGTAACGCCGGACGGCGACCGGGTCGTCTACGATAGTCGCGGGCGCATGGCGTGCGCCCGTCATGACGTTCATTGCGAGGGCAACCATGCGAGTACTGACGGTCGAGGATGATGCGGTGACCGCGAACGAAATCGTCGGCGAACTGACCGCGCGCGGGTTCGAGGTCGAGTGGATCGACAACGGCCGCGAAGGCATGTTGCGCGCGATGAGCGCATCGTACGACGCGATCACGCTCGACCGGATGCTGCCGGGCGCGGACGGCCTCGCGATCCTGACCGCGATGCGCACGGTCGGCATCGATACGCCGGTGCTGATGCTGAGCGCGCTCGGCGATGTCGACGAGCGCATCCGCGGGTTGCGCGCGGGCGGCGACGATTACCTGACGAAGCCGTTCGATTCCGGCGAGCTGAGCGCCCGCATCGAGGTGCTGCTGCGTCGCCGGCAGGCGTCGGGCGTGCCGCAGCAGACGCTGTTGAAGGTCGGCGCGCTCGAGCTCGACCTCATTTCGCGCTGCGCGCGTCGCGGGGCCGACGAGATTCCGCTGTTGCCGACCGAATTCCGCGTGCTCGAATTCATGATGCGCAATGCGGGCCAGACGATCACGCGCACGATGCTGTTCGAGACCGTGTGGGGCTATCACTTCGATCCCGGCACCAACCTGATCGACGTCCACATGGGCCGGTTGCGCAAGAAGATCGATCCGCCCGGCGCGAATCCGATGATCCAGACGGTGCGCGGCTCGGGCTACATGCTCGCGTGACGGAGGCCAGGATGGATGCGGCTCGCGCGGCGAACTTCACGCGCCGCTGGCACACGACGACGTTTCGCTGGCTGTGCGCGTATGCGGCGATCTTCTCGGTTTCGCTGCTGCTGCTCGCGGGCGTGATCAGCGTGGCCGCGACGCACACGATGACGCGCGACACCGACGAAGTGCTCGCGTGGCAACTGATCTATTTCGATTCGATTCCCGATGCCGAACTGCCGCTCGCGATCCACCGGCGGCTCGAGCACGAGCACATGCATACCAGCTTCTACGGGCTGTTCGACGCGAACGGGCGCCGCGTGGCCGGGGACATTGCAACGCTGCCCGCACTGCGCACGGATCGCGACGGGCGCACGTTGAACCGCACGCTTGCCCCGCTCGACGGCCAGCCTGCGCCGATCACGCGCGCGATGGCCGTACGCCGCGACAACGGGATGACGCTGGTGGTCGCGCGCGACCTGTCGCATTTCATCCAGATCCGCGATGTCGCGATCCGCGGGCTCGTGATCGGCGGCGTGATGATCCTGATCGCGGGCATCGCGGGCGGCAGCATGCTCGGCATGCGGCAGATGCGCCGCGTCGCCGCGATCCGGCGCGTCACGCGGCAGATCGCCGAGGGCGATCTCGGCAAGCGGCTGCCGGTCGGACGCCATGACGAACTCGACCTGCTCGCACATCTCGTGAACCACATGCTCGACGAAGTCGAGCGGCTGATGGGCGAGGTGCGTCATACCTGCGACGGTATCGCGCACGATCTGCGCACGCCGCTCGCCCGCGTGCACACGATGCTGGCCCGGCTCGCGGAGCAGCCGTTTTGCGCGGACGACCCTGCGTCGTCGGCACTGCTCGCGTCGGCGCGCGACGAGACCGACCGGTTGCTCGAGCGCTTTCGCGCAATGCTGCGCATCTCCGAGATCGGCACGCTGAGCCGGCGCGGCGGCTTCGCCGCGGTCGACGTCACGGTGTTGCTGCGCGACGTCTGCGAGCTCTACGAACCGCTGGCCGAAGCCGTCGACGTGTCGTTCGAACTCGACGCGACACCGGTCGACCGTATTCATGGCGATCGCGCATTGCTGTTCGAGGCGTTCAGCAATCTCGCGGACAACGCGATCAAGTTCACGCCGCCAGGCGGGCGCGTGCGCGTCGCGCTCCATGCGACACCGAGCGGTCCGCTCGTGCGGTTCGAAGACACCGGGCCCGGCATCCCGCCCGATGAGCGCGACGCGGTGCTCGAGCGCTTCTATCGTGGCGAGCGCACGCGCCATGTGAGCGGCTCGGGACTGGGACTGAGCATCGTCTCGGCGGTGATGCGCGTGCACGGCTTCGAGTTGAGAATCGGCGATGCGCCACTGGCCGGTGCGGCGATCACGGTCGAGTGCTGGCCGCGCTCGCTCGCATGAAGGCGTCAGGGAACCGTCGATGCGCATCCTGCTGATTTCCCCGCCGAACCCGGAAGCCACGCGGCTCGACAAGGCATTTCGCGAGAGCACGCATGGCGTCGAACGCGTCGACGGATGGCGCGATGGCTGCTTCGTGGCGACGCAGGAGCGGTTCGATGCCATCGTGATCGTGGCGTCCGACACGGCTGCCGGCCCGGCGATCCTCGATGCGCTGCCGCGACTCGCCGCATCGGCCGAAGGCGCGACGATTGCGACGATCGTGGCCGGCGCGACAGCCGCGCAACGCGCGCAGATGCTGCAGGCCGGCTGCGACGTGTGTCTGGCGCATCCGTGTTCGTTCGTGGAACTGCATGAGCGGTTGCGCGCGCTGTGGCGCCGCACGGGCGTCATCGCGATGCGCGAGTCGGTCCGGCTCGACGCGGCCACACGCGCGCTCGAAGAGCCTGGCCGGCGGCTGGCGCTCAGCACACGGGAATTCCGTCTCGTCGAATGCCTGCTGCGCGAAGCGGGGCGGCCGGTCGGGCGCGATGCCGTGCTGCGTTATGCGTGGGGCGATGCCGATGTCGAGCCCGAGACGGTCAACGCGCTGGTCGTGCGGTTGAGGCGCAAGCTGGCCGCGCATGCCTTTTCCGCGCGGATCGAGACGGTCGCACGATTCGGGTTCAGGTTCGACCCGGGCGGATGACGACGCGGGATCGCGTCGCGCGTGAGGATGGCACGCATGCCGCGCGTCGCGCGGCATGTTCGATTGCGTGCGGTCAGTGCGAATAGAGTTCGCGGTTGAGCTGCGCGAGCTGGCCGTCGCGTTCGGCGCGGACGAGCTGGCGATAGACTTGCGCGCGTGTCAGCGGCGTTGCCGGCCGTGGGTTCCATGCCGGTTGTTGCGACGACAACGGTGCAGTCGTGGTCGCGGCGAGCGTCTGCGGTGCAGCCGCGGTGTCGGGCTGCGTCGCGCTGGCCCGGCCGGGCAGCGCGATGCAGAGCGCGGAAAGGGCGGTGGCGGACATCAATGTCTTCATGGCGTGATCCTTGTCGAAGGTCGAAGGCCGGTGTCGCGGATGCGGTGCCGGCCTGAAACACGTTATCGGGTGCGCCCCTGCGGGCGCCCGGCGTGCCGATGAAGAAACGTTCATGAACGCGCGTCGTGCCAGCCGCCGCCGAGCGCGCGCACGAGCCCGACGGATGCCTGCAGGCGTCGGGCGTCGACGTCGAGCGACGCGATCTGCGTATCGAGTTCGGTCGTCTGCGCGGTGACCACGTCGAGATAGCTGACCGCGCCGTCGCGATAGCGCGACATCGCCAGCGCAAGCGAATGCCGCGCCGCGACGAGCGCCGCGTCGTCCTGGTCCGATTCGTCGCCGAGGCGGTGCAACTGCGCAAGATCGTCCTCGACCTGGCGGAACGCCTGCAGCACGACGGCGCGATAGCGTGCGCCCTGTTCGTCGAACTGCGCACGCGCGTTGCGTACGCCGGCGGCACGCTGTCCGCCGTCGAACAGCGTCATGGCGAGACGCGGTCCGATCGACCAGATCTCGTTTGGCGCAGCGAGCCACGGCGAAAACGTATTGCTCTGGAAGCCGGCGTCGAGGCCGAGCGACAGGTCGGGAAAGTAGGCGGCGCGTGCGACGCCGATCCGCGCGTTCGCGGCCGCGACACGGCGTTCGGCGGCCGCGATGTCCGGCCGGCGTTCGAGCAGCGTCGACGCGAGCCCGGTCGGAATCGACGGCACGCCCGGCAGCGCAGCAGCGGGCGGCAGCGAGAACGTCGACGCGGATGCGCCGACGAGTGCCGCGATCGCATGCTCGTCGAGCGCGCGACGGGCCGCGATGTCGGACGCGCGCGCTTGTGCGAGCGCGAGTTGAGTTTGCGCACGCGATACATCGAGCCCCGACGCGAGGCCGCCGCGATGGCGGCTGACCGTCAGTTGCCATGCACGGCGGTACGTGTCGATCGTTTGCGCGAGCGTGTCCGCTTCACGGTCGAGTCCCGCGAGGTTGAAGTAGGTGCTGGCGACGCCGGCCTGCAGGCTGAGCCGGACCGACGCGAGGTCGTCGTCGGCCGCCTGCGCGTCGTCGCGGCCGGCTGCGACCGTGTTGCGGACCTTGCCCCACAGATCGACGTCGTAGTCGAATCCCGCTTCGAGCGTGTTCGACTCATAAGTGTCGGGCTGGCCGCTGCCGCGCAGCGGGCGGCGCGCTGACTGGCGGTCGCGGTCGGTCTCGGCATCGATACCCACGGTCGGCAGCAATGCCGCATGCGCCTCGTCGAACAGCGCGGCGGCTTCGTCGTGCCGCGCGACGGCGGCGGCCAGGTCGGGATTCGCGCGTGCCACGAGCGGTTCGAGCCGGTCGAGTGTCGCGTCGCCGTACACGCGCCACCAGCCGTCACGTGGCAGACGATCGGCCGGTGCGGCATCGACCCATGCACCCGTTTCGCGAAACGCGGTCGGCACGGGAACGGCCGGCGCGCGATAGGTCGGCGCCAGCGAGCAGCCGGCGAGCAGCGCGACACTGCCCAGGCACACAGCGAGCAGACGGTCAGCCATGCGCACGCTCCGTCGTCGCGGCGCTGGCGAGTCGCACGGGATCGCCGTCCGCGAGCGAATCGGGTGGATTGTCGATCACGCGGTCGCCAGCCGCGAGCCCCGACGCGATCTCGACGCGCGTGCCGAGATCGGTCGCGATCGATACGTTGCGCAGCCGCGCATGCCCGCTTGCATCGAGCACGGCAACTTGCAGCCCGTCGTGGCGGAAGATCAGCGTGCTGGCCGGAATCGTCAGCGCATGCGCGGCGCCGGGCATCGCGATCCGCACCTGCGCGTATTCGCCCGGGAACAGCGTGCCCGCCGGGTTGGCGATCGAGAATTGCGCGAGCAGCGTGCCGGAGGCCGGGTCGATCGATTGCGCGGAATCGGCGAGCGTGGCGTCGAACGTCATGCCGGGGCGCTCGGGGACCGTCAGCGCGACACGCATGCCTGCGCGAATCGCGGCCGCGTCGTCTTGCGGGACGTGGACGTACAGTCGCAGCCGTCGCGCATCCGAGACGGTGAAGAGCTCGGCGCCGTTGCCGCTGCCCGCATCGATCAGCGCGCCGACATCGGTCTTGCGGGCCGTCACGATGCCGTCGAACGGCGCGGTGAGCCGCTTGAACGACTCGAGCGCTTCGAGCCGTCGCACGTTGGCGGTGCTCGCCGCGACGGCCGCGCGTTTGGCGTCGAGATCGCTGCGTTTCTCGTCGGCTTCCTGCTGCGAGACGGAATCCTGCGCGAGCATCTCGGCCCAGCGGGCGGCCGTGACGGCCGCAAGCCGTTCGTTCGCCGTGGCGCTTTGAAGGTCGGCGCGTGCCTGCTGCAACTGCTGGTCGAGATCGGGCGTGTCGATCGACGCAAGCAACTGGCCGGCCTTCACATGCGCGCCGATGTCGGCATACCACGCGTGCAGATAGCCGGGCACGCGCGCGTAGATCGGTGCGTCGACGTACGCGTCGAGCCGGCCGGGCAGCACCAGCGCGTCGGCCCCGGCCGGCTGCGGTGCCACCGTCGCGACGGTCGGGATCGCCTGTTGCACGGTCCAGGCGGCCACCGCGTGCGCATCGTGCATGCGTGCGACGAGCCCGGCCGCCGCGACGGCGAGCGCGGCGACGGCGCCCGCGATCGCGAGCGGTTTCAGATAGCGCGGCGTGCCAGGGGGGCGGACGTCGAATTCAGTGGACATGCTGTTCTCCCGGAGTGAGGGGCAGGGATTCGGAACGAGGCGCGCGATCGCGCCGGTGGACGAGGCTGAACACGACGGGTACGAACACCAGCGTCGCGACGGTCGCGCACAGCAGGCCGCCGATGACCGCGCGGCCGAGCGGCGCGTTCTGCTCCCCGCCGTCGCCGAGACCGAGCGCCATCGGCGCCATGCCGATGATCATCGCGAGCGCGGTCATCATCACGGGCCGAAAGCGCGTGAAGCCGGCCTCGAGCGCGGCGACGGCCGCGTCGGCGGTATGCGCGAGCCGTTCGCGCGCAAAGGTCACGACGAGGATGCTGTTCGCGGTCGCGACCCCCATGCACAGAATCGCGCCGGTCAGTGCCGGCACCGACAGCGGCGTGCGCGTGACGAACAGCATCCAGACGATGCCGGCGAGCGCCGCGGGCAGGCCGCTCACGATCACGAATGCGTCGCGCCACGAATGGAAGTTGACGACGATCAGCAGGTAGATCAGCAGGATCGCGCCGGCGAGGCCCGCGAGCAGCCCGCCGAATGCGCTGTTCATCGTCTGTACCTGGCCGCGCACGGTGACGCGCGATCCCTTGGGCAAGCCGGCCGCGCTGTCGCGCAGCACGCGTTCGATGTCGGCGCTGACCGCACCGAGATCGCGATCCTGCGTCGTCGCGAAGATGTCGTACAGCGGTGCGATGTCGTAGTGCGACGCGACCGCGTCGGTCTGTCCGCGCACGATCGTCGCGAGACCGCCGAGCAGTTGCGGCGCGCCCGTGCGGCCCGTGACGGGCAGCGCGCGCAGGTCCGACAGCGACGTCATCCGGTACTGGGGCGTCTGCGCGACGATCGGATACGACACGCCGTTGTGTGGATCGAGCCAGTAGGTCGGCGACACCTGGCTCGTGCCGGACAGGCTCGCCACCACGGCATTGGTGACATCCTGCTCGGTGATGCCGAGTTGCGCGGCACGCGTGCGGTCGACCGATACCGTGAACTGCGGATAGGTCGACGCCTGCTGGACGCGCGCGTCGGCAACCCCGGGCACGCGGCGGATACGCCGCAACAGCGCGGTGGCATAGGCGCGGTTGGCGGCACGGTCGGGGCCCGTCACCTGCACGTCGATCGGGGCGGGCGCGCCGAAGTTGAGGATCTGGCTCACGATGTCGGCGGGCAGGAACGAGAACGTCGCGCCGGGAAACGTGCGCGGCAGCACCGTACGCAACTGCTTGACGTAGTCGGCCGTCGGCGCGTGGTCGCCCGTGAGCGACACGAGGATGTCGCCGTCCTGCGGGCCGATCGTGCCGCTGTTGCTGTACGTGAGGTTGATCCCGCTGTTCGGCAGCCCCATGTTGTCGACGATGCTCGCGACCGCGCGCGGCGGCACGACGCGGCGCACCGTCTGCTCGACGTGGTCGAACAAGGCGGCCGTTTCCTCGATGCGCGTGCCGATCGGTGCGCGCACGTGGATCGCGATTTCGCCCGCGTCGACCGACGGGAAGAAATTGCGGCCGAGCCACGGCACCAGCACGAACGACACCGCGACCGCGGCCAGGAACAACGCGACGAAGCGTGCGCGATGGGCGAGTGCGAGGCCGAGCACCGTGCGGTAGCCGGCGCGCAACGCGGCGAAGCGGCGTTCGAACCCCTGCTGGAACGCGACGAGCGGATTGCGCGAGTGCGGCGGCGGGAACGGCGCGCCGTGTGGCGCGAGCACGGCTTCCGGATGCGCGGCATGCGGCTTCAACAGGTAACGGGCCATCATCGGCACGAACGTGCGCGACAGCACGAACGACGCGATCATCGCGAAGATCACGGCTTCGGCCATCGGCACGAACAGGAAGCGGGCCACGCCATCGAGCAGCAGCATCGGCACGAACACGATGCAGATGCACAGCAGCGACACGAAGGCCGGCGCGACGATCTGCGACGCGCCGTCGAGGATCGCATCGCGCACGTTCTTGCCCTGTTCGAGGTGCCAGTTGACGTTCTCGATCGTGACGGTGGCATCGTCGACGAGAATGCCGACCGCGAGCGCGAGTCCGCCGAGCGTCATCACGTTGAGCGTCTCGCCCGCGGCCGCGAGCGCCGCGATCGAGGCCAGCACCGCGAGCGGAATGGAGGCGGCGATGATCAGCGTCGAGCGCCAGCTGCCGAGGAACAGCAGGATCATCGCGGACGTGAGCGCGGCGGCGATCAGACCTTCGCGCGCCACGCCGCTCACGGCGCCCTTGACGAACACGGACTGGTCGCCCATCACGACGAGCCTGAGCGACGGCGGCAGGGTCGCCTCGATGCGCGGCAACTGCGCCTTGACGCCCGAGATGATGTCGAGCGTCGACGCCGAGCCGCTTTTCAGCACGCTCATCAGCACCGCGCGACGGCCGTCGACGCGCACGATGTTGCCCTGCGGCGGATAGCCGTCGCGGACGTGCGCGACGTCGCGCATGAAGATCACCGCGCCGTTCACGGACCGGATCGGCAGCGCATTGAGCTGGTCGATGGTCAGCGGGCTGTCGTTGAGCCGGATGTTGTATTCGAAGCCGCCGATCTTCTGCGTGCCGGCCGGGATGATCTGGTTCTGCTGCGCCAGCGCGGTCGCGACGTCCTGCGCGGACAGCCCCTTGGCCTGCAGCGCCTGCGGGTCGAGATCGATCTGCACCTGGCGCACCTTGCCGCCGTACGGCGACGGAATCGCGACACCGGCGACGGACAGCAGCTGAGGCCGGATCACGTTGGTCGCGTAGTCGCCGAGCTGCTGTTCGTTCAGTGTGTCGCTCGTCAGCGCCAGCTGCAGCACGGGCACGGTCGATGCGTTGTAGTTGAGGATCTGCGGTGGCGTGGTGCCCGGCGGCATCTGCTTGAGCACGGTCTGCGAGATCGACGTGACCTGCGCGGTCGCGGTGCGGATGTCGACGGTCGGCTGGAAGAAGATCTTGACGATCCCGAAGCTGCGGAACGACTGCGACTCGATGTGCGCAACGTCGTTGACCGTCGTGCCGAGCGTGCGCTCGTAGTAGGTGACGATGCGCCCGGCCATGTCGGCCGGCTGCAGGCCCGAGTAATTCCACACGACGCTGATGACCGGAATCCGGATGTCGGGGAAGATGTCCGTCGGCGTGCGCAGCGCCGCGAGCGGCCCCGCGATCAGGATCAGCAGTGCGAGGACGATGAACGTGTAGGGGCGCGCGAGCGCCAGTCGGACGAGTTTCAGCATCGGCGAGTTCTCCGCCGGCGCGGGGCGCCGGCCTGTCAGCGAAGTGCCGAAGCGCGGCGGGAGCCCGATTCGGCTCGCGCAGTGTGCGTGGCGCCGCTTAACGCGGGGCGCGGGCCAGGATGAAAGATGTTTTAGGAAACGGGCGCGAGGGGCAGGACGGGCGTCGATTGTTACAAGACGTTAGCGCGGGCTTCTCGTTGCGATGCGGCGCATCAGTTCTTACAAAGTGGAAATATGCGGAGACGGCGCTTGCCGTTATAGTCGAATCACACATGAAACAACCAGAAGAGGAATCCATGAAGACTTTGCGTGTTGCCTCGCTCTTGACCGGTATGACGGCCTTGCTCGTGTCGGGCGCAGCAATGGCAGGAGTCAATGTCGGGATCAATCTCGGCGTTCCGGCGCCGGTCTACGTCGCGCCCGCACCCGTGTATGCGCCGCCGCCTCCGCCGCCGGTCGTCTATCAGCCTGCGCCGGTCTACGCGCCGGCCCCTGTCTACGCGCCTGGGCCGACCATCGTGATCGGCTGGCATGGCGACCGCTACTGGGACGGCCGTCGCTACTGGGGCCGTGACGAGTGGTACCGCCATCACGGCCGCGGCTGGGGTGGTGATCGCGGCGATCGTGGCCACTGGGACAACGGCCGCCACAACGGCTGGCACTGATCGGCAGGGCGCGCCCGCCTGATGCGCGCGCCCGCGATCCGCTCGTGAAGAAACCGCCCGCGTGGCGGTTTTCTTTTGGCTCGCCGGCTTGAATGGGTAGAATCGTCCCTCGTTACTACCCTCATTCGACCGACAGGGCCTCTATGACGAAGGGTTCGCCCCGGGCCGCCGCCGCGGGTGTCCGCTCCGGTGCGATGCGTGCCGTACGGGCTGCCGGCCGCACGGCCGCGGTGTTCGCGCTGCAAGCGGTGCTGGCCGCGACCGCGGCGCACGCGGCCTACGCCATTGCACAGTACGGCGAGCCGAAATATCCGCCGGGCTTCAAGCATTTCGACTACGTCAACCCCGACGCGCCGAAGGGCGGCACGCTCGTGCTGGCGAATCCGAACCGGCTGACGTCGTTCGACAAGTTCAACCCGTATACGATGCGCGGCAATGCCGCGCCGGGCATCGACATGCTGTTCGAGAGCCTCGCGACCGGCAGCTCGGACGAACCGGCGTCCGCGTACGGGCTGCTCGCCGACGACATCGACATCGCGCCGGACCGCCGTTCGGTCACGTTCCACCTGAATCCGCGCGCACGTTTCTCGAACGGCGATCGTGTCACCGCCGACGACGTCAAGTTCTCGTTCGATACGCTGAAGAGCAAGCTGGCCGCGCCGCAGTTCGGCGCGTATTTCGCGGAGATCACGAAGGCCGTGGTCGTCGATCCGGCCACCGTGCGCTTCGAGTTCCGCAGCGCGAACCGCGAACTGCCGCTGATCGCCGGCGGTGTACCGGTGTTCTCGCGCAAGTGGGGATTGCGCGCGGACGGCTCGCGCATCCCGTTCGACCAGCTCGCGTTCGAGCAGCCGATCGGCAGCGGCCCGTACCTGATCGAGCGTTACGACAACGGCCGGAACATCACCTATCGGCGCGACCCGGCATACTGGGGCGCCGACCTGCCGGTACGGGTGGGCACCAACAACTTCGAGCGGATCGCCTACAAGCTCTACGGCGAAGGTGTCGCGCGGCTCGAGGCGTTCAAGGCAGGTGAATACGATGTGCTTGTCGAGAACATTGCGCGCAATTGGGTGCGGCAGGATATCGGCAAGCGTTTCGACAGTGGCGAGTTGATCAAGCGCGAGTTTCGGCAGCACAACGGCGCGGGCATGCAGGGTTTCTTCATGAACCTGCGCCGGCCGCTGTTTCGCGATGTGCGTGTGCGCCAGGCGCTCGATCTCGCGCTCGACTTCGAATGGCTGAACCGTCAACTGTTCTATGGCGCTTATACGCGCCTCGACAGTTACTTTGCCGATACCGACTTGCAGGCAACCGGCTTGCCGGGGGCGGGCGAACTCAAGCTGCTTGAACCGTTGCGCGCGCAACTCGATCCGGCCGTGTTCGGTCCGATGGTCGTGCAGCCGAGTACGAACCCGCCCAATTCGCTGCGCGCGAACTTGCTGAAGGCGCGTGCGTTGCTCGAGCAGGCGGGCTGGACCTATCGTGACGGCGCGTTGCGCAATGCGCAAGGAGAGCCCTTCACATTCGAGATCCTTGACGACGCGGGCTCCCCGTTCAAGGCGATCGTGGCGGCTTACCAGCGCAATCTTGCGAAGCTCGGCATCGACGTACGCTTTCGCACGGCCGATTACGCGTTGCTGCAAAAGCGCCTGGACGCGTTTGACTACGACGTGACACCGATCCGTTACGTCGGGGTGCAGGTGCCGGGTGCCGAGCAGTTCGCACGATATGCCAGCAAGTTCGCGGATGAGCCGGGGTCGGACAATGTCATTGGCCTGAAGTCACCGGCCGTCGACGTACTGCTGCACGCGCTCGCCGTCGCGCAGACGCGCGACGAGCTGCTCGACGCGACGCACGCGCTCGACCGCGTGCTGATGCACGGCTACTACGCGGTCCCGCAGTGGTACAGCACGACGCACCGGATCGCGTACAAGCGCACGCTTGCCTATCCGCAGACGCTGCCGCTGTACTATTCGGCCGAGGGCTGGGTCGTGTCGACCTGGTGGGCGAAGCCCGATCACTGAGCCACGCCGCCCTAACGTCCAACCCCGCCTACCGATCGCGAGTCGACGCCCTATGTGGAGCTACATCCTCAAACGCCTGCTGCTGATGATCCCGACGCTCATCGGCGTGCTGACCCTCACGTTCGCGGTGATCCAGTTCGTGCCGGGCGGCCCCGTCGAACAGGCCGTGCAGGAATTGCGCAAGGGCGCGACGGAACCGGGTGCGGCGCCATTCGGGATGCGTGCGCATACCGGCGTCGACGCGCAGCAGCTCGCGCAGCTCAAGGCGCTGTACGGTTTCGACAAACCGCCGCTCGAACGCTACTGGCTGATGCTGAAGCGCTTCGCACGCTTCGATCTCGGCGACAGCTACTTCCGCCACCAGAGCGTGTGGTCGCTGATCGTGCAGAAGCTGCCTGTGTCGATCAGCATCGGTTTGTGGACGTTCTTCCTCACGTACCTCATATCGGTGCCGCTCGGCATCGCGAAGGCGGTGCGCAACGGTTCGCCGTTCGACGTCGCGACGAGCCTCGTCGTGCTCGTCGGCTATGCGATTCCGGGCTTCGTGCTCGGCGTGCTGCTGCTCGTGCTGTTCGGCGGCGGCTCGTTCTGGCAGCTGTTCCCGCTGCGCGGGCTCACGTCGGACAACTTCGCCCAGCTGTCGCTCGTCGGCAAGGTGCTCGATTACCTGTGGCACATCGCGCTGCCGATCACGGCCTCGGTCGTCGGCAGCTTCGCGGTCGTCACGATGCTCACGAAGAATGCGTTCCTCGACCAGATCCGCCGGCAATACGTGCTGACCGCGCGCGCGAAGGGGCTCTCCGAGCGCAGCGTGCTGTGGAAGCACGTGTTCCGCAACGCGATGCTGCCGCTGATCGTCGGCTTCCCGGCTGCGTTCATCGGCGCGTTCTTCACCGGCAGCCTGCTGATCGAGACGCTGTTCTCGCTCGACGGCCTCGGGCTGCTGTCGTACGAATCGGTCGTGCGGCGCGACTATCCGGTCGTGCTCGGCACGCTGTACCTGTTCACGCTGATCGGGCTCGCGACCAAGCTGATCTCCGATCTCTGCTATGTGTGGGTCGATCCGCGCATTCAATTCGACACCCTGGAGCGCTGACATGAAACCGTCCGTCTGCATGCCCGGCGTCACCGGGCGAGGTGCGCGATGAACCGGACCGTCGTGTCTTCCCGCATCGACGTGGCGCGCGCCCGCGTGTCGCCGTCGCCCGCGCGCCGCGTATGGCAACGCTTCCGGCAGCAGCGCCTCGGCTACTGGAGCTTCGTGATCTTTTTCGTGGCCTTCGCCGCGAGCGTGGCCGCGCCGCTGTGGTCGAACGACAAGCCGCTCGTCGTGCGTTACGACGGCCAGTACTATTTCCCGCTGTTCCATGCGTATCCGGAGACGACCTTCGGCGGCGATTTCCCGACACCGGCCGACTATCTCGATCCGTATGTGCGCAAGCGGCTCGAGGCACCCGGCAACTTCGTCGTCTACCCGCCGAACCGTTACTACTACGACACGCTGAACTACTTCTCGAACGTGCCGAACCCTGCGCCGCCGTCGCGCGCGAACTGGCTCGGCACCGACGCGCAGGGGCGTGACCTGCTTGCGCGGCTCGTGTACGGGTTCCGCGTGTCGGTCGAGTTCGGGCTGATCCTGACCGTGATCGGCACGCTGCTCGGAATCGCGGCGGGCGCCGTGCAGGGCTTCTTCGGCGGACGCATCGACATCGTCGGGCAGCGGCTGATCGAGATCTGGAGCTCGCTGCCCGAGCTGTATCTGCTGATCATCTTCGCGTCGATCTTCGAGCCGAGCTTCCTGCTGCTGATCGTGCTGCTGTCGCTATTCGGCTGGATCGGGCTCGCCGATTACGTGCGCGCGGAATTCCTGCGCAACCGCACGCAGGACTACGTGCGCGCGGCGCGCGCGATGGGGCTCACGAACGGGCAGATCATCTGGCGCCACGTGCTGCCGAACAGTCTCACGCCGGTGATCACGTTCCTGCCGTTCCGGATGAGCGGCTCGATCCTGGCCCTCACGAGCCTCGATTTCCTCGGGCTCGGCGTGCCGCCGCCGACCCCGAGCCTCGGCGAGCTGCTCGCGCAGGGCAAGGGCAATCTCGACGCCTGGTGGATCTCGCTGTCGACCTTCGGCGTGCTGGTCGCGACGCTGCTGCTGCTGACCTTCATGGGCGACGCGCTGCGCAACGCACTCGACACGCGGATCGCCGATTCGGTGCGCGCGGCGGGAGGCCAGCGATGAGCGAACCGGTCGTATCGACGCAGCAAGCGCCGCTGCTGTCGCTCGAGCATCTGCACGTGCGCTTCGGCGACACGGTCGCGGTGGACGACGTGACGCTCGCGATCGGCCGCGGCGAGCGCGTCGCGCTGGTCGGCGAGTCGGGTTCTGGCAAGAGCGTCACCGCGCTGTCGATCCTGCGGCTGCTGCGCGACGCCGACGTGAGCGGCACGATCCGCTTCGCGGGGCAGGATCTGGTGGCGAAGAGCGAGCGCGAGATGCGCGGGCTGCGCGGCTCGGACATCGCGATGATCTTCCAGGAGCCGATGACGGCGCTCAACCCGCTGTATACGATCGGCGTGCAGATCGGCGAGACGATCGTGCTGCATGACGGCGTCTCGGCTGTCGAGGCACGCAAGCGGGCGATCGCGTTGCTCGCGCGCACGGGCATCGCGGAGCCGGAGAAGCGGGTCGACAGTTATCCGCACCAGTTGTCGGGCGGCCAGCGGCAGCGCGCGATGATCGCGATGGCGCTCGCGTGCCGGCCACGCCTGTTGCTCGCCGACGAACCGACCACTGCGCTCGACGTGACGATCCGCGCGCAGATCGTCGATCTGCTGCTGGAACTGCAGCGCGAGGAAGCGGAAAAGCGCGGGATGGCGATCCTGCTGATCACGCACGACCTGAATCTCGTGCGGCACTTTGCGGATCGCGTCGCGGTGATGGAGCATGGCCGGCTCGTCGAGAGCGGGCCCGTCGAGCGGATCTTCGCGGACCCCGAGCATCCGTACACGCAGCGGCTGCTGAACAGCCGGCCGCAACGCACGGTCGCGCCGGTGATGCCGATCGCGCCCGTCGTGCTCGACGCGCACCACGTGAGCGTGCAGTTCGCACGCAAGCGGCCGGGCATCGCGGGCTGGTTCGGCTCGGTGCCGGTGACGGCCGTCGCGGACGTATCGGTGTCGGTGCGGCAGGGCGAGACGCTCGGCATCGTCGGCGAATCGGGGTCAGGCAAGTCGACGCTCGCGATGGCGCTGCTCGGCCTGCAGAAGACGGCTGGCGGCACGATCGAATTCCAGGGGCGCGCGCTGTCGACCTATCGCGGCCGCGAACAGACCGCGCTGCGCTCGAACATGCAGGTCGTCTTTCAGGATCCGTTCAGTTCGCTTTCGCCGCGTCATACGATCGAGCGGATCGTCGGCGAAGGGCTCGAGCTGCATCGCCCGGACATGACGCCCGATGCGCGTCGCACGAAGTCGCTCGCGGTGCTGCGCGAAGTCGGCCTCGACCGCACGGTGCTGCACCGGTATCCGCACGAATTCTCGGGCGGGCAGCGCCAGCGGATCGCGATCGCGCGCGCGCTGGTGCTGGAGCCGCGCATCCTGATCCTCGACGAGCCGACGTCCGCGCTCGACGTGTCGATCCAGCAGCAGGTGCTGAAACTGCTCGCGAATTTGCAACAGAAATACAACCTCGGCTATGTATTCATCAGCCACGATCTCGAGGTGATCGGGGCGATGGCGCACCGCGTCGCGGTGATGCAGGGCGGGGCGATCGTGGAGTCGGGCGAGGTGGCCGACATCTTCACCAAACCGACACATCCTTACACACAAAAGCTGTTGAAAGCGGTCTGGAAAGCGTGATAGGCCGCCAATGGTCTGACCATCTCGATTGTATTTATTAATTTGTTTTGACAAACGATTACGCGCTGGCTAGTATCGACCGAAATTTTCCGCCAATCAGCTGATTTTTAAGCACATTCCATCGACCAATGCAGCATCGATCCCTGACCCAGGCATGCGCGCGCACCATCGCCGGGCTGTTCATCGGCGCCCTGTTCGCAGCAGCTCCCGGCGCGTTCGCCGACGAAGTCAGCAGTTTTAATCAGAATGTCACCAATTCGACTCAGATCGGGTCGGGTTCCTCCCTCCAGCAGACCAGCGCGCAGCCGTCGAGCGGCGGTGCGAAGTCGTTCCTCGCCGGCATGGCCGGCAAGGCGGGCGACGTGGTGGTCGGCGCGCTGAACATGATCGGCGTGCGCTACCGCTGGGGCGGCAACTCGCCGGATTCGGGCCTCGACTGCAGCGGCTTCGTGCGCTACGTGTTCCAGGACACGCTCGGCATGTCGCTGCCGCGTCGCGCGGAAGAGATGAGCCGCGTCGGCGAGAAGGTGAGCATGAGCAACCTGAAGCCGGGCGACCTCGTGTTCTTCAACACGATGCGCCGTACGTTCTCGCACGTCGGCATCTACATCGGCGACAACAAGTTCGTGCACTCGCCGTCGACGGGCAGCACCGTCCGCGTCGACGATCTCGACAGCGGCTACTGGGAAAAGCGTTTCACCGGCGCGCGCCGGATCGAATCGGAATTCCCGATGAAGCCGGAAGATCTGCGTCAGCGCGTGCGCGCGACGATCGGCGACGATTCGGCGAACGGCAACAACTGACGTTCGACGGCCAGTCCGGCCGGATCGAAAAAACCCTGTCACCGAAAGGCGGCAGGGTTTTTTGTTTTGGGGCGGTGCAAACGGTGAGCCGGCAGCCGCCTCGCCGCACACAGGCCGGCGGCGCGCGCCGGCCAGCGCACGGTGTGCTTACGCGGCAGCCACGCCACGCGCTGCCGCGAGCTTGCGCTGCAGTTCCGGCATGATGCGCGCGACGGCTTCCTCGCCCGCGAGGATGGCGGCGTTGCGCTGGTTGAAGTCGCTGCCGCCCATCGCGTTGAGGCTCGGGCGGATCACGACGTCCGCGTACTTGTCGAGCTCGTAGGTCTTGATCGTCTGGCCCATGATCGTGAAGGTCTGCAGCAGCATCTCGATCGGGTTGTTGGTGGCCGCGCCGTCCGGCCGGGCCGAGATGTCGACCGCGATCACGAAGCTCGCGCCCATCTTGCGCGCGTACGAAGCGGGCACCGGGCTCACGAGGCCGCCGTCGACATACTCGCGGTTGCCGATCTTCACCGGTTCGAACACCGACGGCACGCTGCACGACGCCCGCACCGCGAGCCCCGTGTTGCCCTGCTGGAACAGGATCGGCTGACCGTTCTGCAGATCGGTCGCGACGATGCCGAGCGGCTTCGCCATCTTTTCGATCGGCCGGTTGTTGAGCGTCTTGTTCAGGAAGTTTTGCAGCGCCACGCCCTGCAGCAGCCCGCGCGAGCGGAACGGCAGCGCCCAGTCGCTGATTGCCGCCTGGTCCATGTCGAGCGCGATCTTGTTGATCTGCAGCGCGCTCATGCCCGACGCATAGAGCGCGCCGACCACCGAGCCCGCGCTCGTGCCCGCAACGATTTCGACCGGGATGCCACGCGCTTCGAGCGCCTTCAGCACGCCGATGTGAGAGAAGCCGCGCGCGGCGCCGCCGCCGAGCGCGATGCCGATCTTCACGGGCTTTTCCTGCGTCTGTGCGGTGGTGGGGCGGGATTTGTCGCCGAACGACGTGCAGGCGGCGAGGCTGGCGGACGCGGCGGCGATCGTGAAATGGCGGCGCGACAGGCGAGGGGACGACATCGAATGGTTCTCCGGCGGCTTGGCGGCGGGTTACACGGCCCGCGGCGGCGATAGGTTCCGAGCGGCCGCGCAGCGGGTTCCGTGCGGCCGGTGCCGCGCCGGCTGGCGGCCGCGGCGCGCACATCATAAAGCAAGCGGCGCGCTTGGCGCGATGTCCGGCGCGAGTATAATTCCGGCTTCTTTCCCGTTCCGGGCGTCGCCGGCCCCGTTGCTGTCCGGGCTGCCGCCGTCGATCCCGCGTCGAATCATTCATGCGCCCCAGGCGTTCGAGTTACCGTTTATGACCCGTCCTGTCCGTACCCGCTTCGCGCCGAGTCCCACTGGCTTCATCCACCTCGGCAACATCCGCTCCGCGCTCTATCCGTGGGCGTTCGCCCGCAAGATGAAGGGCACGTTCGTGCTGCGCATCGAGGATACCGACGTCGAGCGCTCGTCGCAGGAAGCGGTCGACGCGATCCTCGAAGGGATGCAATGGCTCGGCCTGGATTTCGATGAAGGCCCGATCTACCAGATGCAGCGGATGGACCGCTATCGCGAGGTGCTCGCGCAGATGCTCGAGAAGGGTCTCGCATATCCGTGCTACATGTCGGCCGAGGAGCTCGACGCGCTGCGCGAACGCCAGCGCGAGGCCGGCCTGAAGCCGCGCTACGACGGCACGTGGCGTCCGGAGCCCGGCAAGGTGCTGCCGGAGCCGCCGGCTGGCGTGAAGCCGGTGCTGCGCTTCCGCAATCCGCTGACGGGAACGGTCGTGTGGGACGACGCCGTGAAGGGGCGTGTCGAGATCTCGAACGAGGAACTCGACGACCTCGTGATCGCGCGCCCGGACGGCACGCCGATTTACAACTTCTGCGTGGTGGTGGACGACATGGACATGGACATCACGCACGTGATCCGTGGCGACGACCACGTGAACAACACCCCGCGCCAGATCAACATCCTGAATGCGCTCGGCGGCGAGCCGCCCGTCTACGCGCACCTGCCGACCGTGCTGAACGAGCAGGGCGAGAAGATGAGCAAGCGGCATGGCGCGATGAGCGTGATGGCGTACCGCGACGCGGGCTTCCTGCCGGAAGCCGTCGTCAACTATCTCGCGCGCCTCGGCTGGTCGCACGGCGATGCCGAGATCTTCACGCGCGAGCAGTTCGTCGAATGGTTCGATCTCGAGCATCTCGGCAAGTCGCCCGCGCAGTACGACCACAGCAAGCTGAGCTGGCTGAACGCGCATTACATCAAGGAAGCGGACAACGCACGCTTGGCCGAACTGGCGAAGCCGTTCCTCGCCGCACTGGGCATCGACGATGCGGCGATCGCGACGGGCCCCGCGCTCGAAGCCGTGGTCGGGCTGATGAAGGATCGCGCGACGACGGTCAAGGAGATCGCGGAAGGCGCCACGATGTTCTACCGTGTGCCGGCTCCGGAAGCCGATGCGCTTGCGCAGCACGTGACGGATGTCGTGCGGCCGGCGCTGGCCGATCTCGTCGCGGCGCTGAAGGCGGCCGACTGGACGAAGGAAGCGGTGTCCGCCGCGCTGAAGGCGACGCTCGGCACGCACAAGCTGAAGATGCCGCAACTCGCGATGCCGGTGCGTCTGCTGGTGGCGGGTACGACGCACACGCCGTCGATCGATGCGGTGCTCGTGCTGTTCGGTCGCGACGTCGTGGTGTCGCGCATCGAGGCCGCGCTGGCCTGAGGTTCGGGGGCGAGCGAAGCTGCCCGTGCGTGACATCGCGGCAGCTTCGCAAAAAATTTCGCTCGAATCGCAAAAAGGGTATTTACAAGTTCAAAGTAGCTCCATATAATCTCATTTCTGTTCTGCAAGGGGGTATAGCTCAGCTGGGAGAGCGCTTGCATGGCATGCAAGAGGTCAGCGGTTCGATCCCGCTTACCTCCACCATCAGAACAAGCTGGATTGATTTGCGAAGCAGTAGTGGTAGTAATAAATGCTTCACAAAATGATTCAAAGCAGTTAGAATTTCGGCCTTCGCTGTTGATTGAAAAGTGAATAGCGAAAGTCAGACAGGTCTGAAAAGATTTTGTCCCCTTCGTCTAGAGGCCTAGGACATCACCCTTTCACGGTGAGTACAGGGGTTCGAATCCCCTAGGGGACGCCAGATTCAGCGGCGTTTCATAGAAGTGTCGCAACGCTTGCAGGAACGTAACCGACGTCCTGCAGGTGAGGGTAAGAAAGCTGGAGCGGTAGTTCAGTCGGTTAGAATACCGGCCTGTCACGCCGGGGGTCGCGGGTTCGAGTCCCGTCCGCTCCGCCAGAACGAAGCCCGTTCAAGACGTTTTTGAGCGGGCTTTTGTATTAAAGATGTAAGCAGTACGTTGTCCCCTTCGTCTAGAGGCCTAGGACATCACCCTTTCACGGTGAGTACAGGGGTTCGAATCCCCTAGGGGACGCCAGATTCAGCGGCGTTTCGTAGAAGTGTCGCAACACAGGCAGGAACGTGACGGTGTCCTGCAGGTGGGAGTAAGAAAGCTGGAGCGGTAGTTCAGTTGGTTAGAATACCGGCCTGTCACGCCGGGGGTCGCGGGTTCGAGCCCCGTCCGCTCCGCCAGAACGAAGCCCGTTCAAAGAACGTTTTTTGAACGGGCTTTTGCATTAAAGATGTAAGCAGTACGTTGTCCCCTTCGTCTAGAGGCCTAGGACATCACCCTTTCACGGTGAGTACAGGGGTTCGAATCCCCTAGGGGACGCCAGATTTCGGCGTCGTTCGAACAAACGATGCGCCGGCAGGAAGTAACCGACGCCTGCCAGGCAAGCAGCAAGACTGGAGCGGTAGTTCAGTCGGTTAGAATACCGGCCTGTCACGCCGGGGGTCGCGGGTTCGAGTCCCGTCCGCTCCGCCAGAAAATGAAGAAGCCCGCCTTGTGCGGGCTTTTTCATTTGCGTTTCCGGTTGCGCCCGCTCGCGGGCGCGAGACTGCGGAGTGGAGGAAGCCGCCTGCGCGGCTTCCGGCGGGACTCGAAGGGCTGCGATAGCAAGCGCAGCCGCGGCCTGCGGGATGTAGGCGAGCCCCGTCCGCTCCGCCAGAAAATGAAGAAGCCCGCCTTGCGCGGGCTTTTTCATTTGCGCTTCCGGTTGCGCCCGCTGGCGGGCGCGAGACTGCGGAGTGGAGGAAGCCGCCTGCGCGGCTTCCGGCGGGACTCGAAGGGCTGCGCTTGCAAGCGCAGCCGCGGCCTGCGGGATGTAGGCGAGTCCCGTCCGCTCCGCCAGAAAATGAAGAAGCCCGCCTTGCGCGGGCTTTTTCATTTGCGCTTCCGGTTGCGCCCGCTGGCTGCGCGTAACTTTCGGTCATCCGGCGTCGAGCCGCTACGAGAAATCCGCGATTGCATCCGCACGCGACTGCGCTATCGTGGCGGGATGCGTTCTTGACCCCTGCGCGATGCTCGATCCGACCGACCTGCGACTCCTGTATCAGCTCCGGCCCGCGGAGGCTGGCGATTTTCCGTTTGCCGAAGCGCTGACGCACGGCAACATGGGCGGCTATTACAAGCGCCATGGGCTCGTGTGGCGCAGCGACCTGTTCTACGCGAGCTGGCGCGAATCCGAGAACTTCATCCTCGAGGCCGACGGCGAACGCATCGGCGTGCTGCGCGTGACCGAGGAAGGCGACTCGCTACACATCCGCGACGTACAGATCGCGGCCGGCCATCGCGGGCAGGGCGCCGGTACCTACATGCTCGACATGTCGCACCGCTGGGCGCGTGCGCGCGGGCTGCACGAGCTGCAACTGCGCGTGTTCGTCGACAATCCTGCCGCGCGTCTCTACTTGCGCATGGGCTATCAGGTTGCCGGGTCGCGGCTCGCGCAACTGGGCTCGATCCGCCACATGGTGCGGCCGGTCTGACGGTCGGCGACCGGAGCGGGGCGTTCAGCGGGCAGCGCTGATCGCGTCGTCGTCCGGGGTTTCGTCGTCCACGAGGCGGGCTTCCGGGCCACGGTGCTCGTAGCCGCGCAGCATGAATGCGCGCGGGCTTTCGCCGAATGCACGCCGGAACATCGCCGAAAAGGCGCTCTGGCTCTGGTAGCCGAGTTCGCGCGCGATATGCGACAGCGGGCGCCCCTGGTTCAGCAGCGGAATGGCCCGCGCCAGCAGCGCCTGCTGACGCCACTGCGAAAAGCTCACCCCCAGTTCCTGCTTGAACAGCCGCGAAATCGTACGCGTGCTCGCGCCGACCTCGCTGGCCCAGTGTTCGAGCGACTCCGCGTGCGCCGGGTGCGCGAGTACCGATTCGCACAGCATGCGCAGCCGCTTTTCGTCGGGCATCGGCACGGCGAGCGGCAGCGGTTCGGCGTGGCTCAGCTCGTCGAGCACGAGCCCGCACAGCAGGCGCTCGCGCGCGGTGCTCAGGTCGCGCGCGTCGAGTGCGACGATCAGCTCGCGCAGAAGGCCCGTCACTTCGACGACGCGGCACGCATCGAGCCCGTCGGGCACGATCGACTCGTCGATGTACAGCGTGCGCAAATACGCCTCTTCGACGATCACGACCTCGTGCGTCACGTGCGGCGGCACCCAGATCGCGCGGGACGGCGGCACCATCCATGTCGTGCCGGTCGTCGCGACGCGCAGCACGCCGCGCGACGCGTACGCGAGCTGCGCCCACGCATGCGTATGCAGCGGGATGCGATACCCGGTATTGACCTGCCTTGCGCGCACGCGCATCGGATGGACGGCGGTCGGCGCGAATTCGGGCGGAATGTCGATGACGTACGGGTTCGATACGTCGGCTTGGGCGGGCGGATTCATGGACGATTCGGGCAGCGCGGCGGCGATGCCGTTATTGTAGAAGGCGCCGCGAAAGCGCATGCGGCGGTTTGTCGGGCGATCATGCCGCGTTCAAATGAACTTTGTATGGGAGCCCGGCGATTTCGGGGCGGCCCGGAGCCGGGCGCGCTCGAGGGCTCGAACCATCTGGCCGGTATCGCGGTCTATCGATGCGTGGGCGATTCCGCGCGAATCGCGCCCGAACACGGCAACATACGAATCGAAGAGGAGAACCACGATGCGTTACGTATTCGTCTACGGCACCTTGAGAAACGGGGAGGCCAACGACATCGGCCACGCGGCCGCCAGGCACGGGATTGCCGCGCCGACGCTGCTTGGCGCCGCCGCGCTGCCGGGCGAACTGTACGATTTCGGTACCTATCCGGGGATGATCGCCGGGGCGGCCGGCCAGTCGCTCGTCTGGGGCGACGTCTACGAGGTCGACGACCAGCTCGTTCCCGTGCTCGACGAGATCGAGCGCGTCTATCCGGGTGTCGACTCGCTATTCAAGCCGGAAGACGTGACCGTCGAGCTCGGCGGCCGGCAGTACGCCTGCCTGTATTATCCGGTCGCCGCGCACGCGACAGCCGGGCGTCCGCGCATTGCGTCGGGCGACTGGGTCCAGCACCGGCGCGAGCGGGAAGCCGTGTGACCGGTTGTGCGGCAGCCGCAGTAGCTGATCTTGCCGCAATAGAAAAAGCGCCCCGAGGGGCGCTTTTTTTGATGCCGTGATCGCATGCGACCGGCGCCGACGCAGGGCCGGCACCGGTCGCGGCGGGCAGCTTCGTCAGATTTCCTCGTACAGCGGCAGCGTCAGGAATTCGGTGAAGCCTTCCGACGTCGACATCTGCTCGAAGATCGCCGCGGCGCGCTCATACGGTTGCGTGTTGCCGCCGACCGACCGCTTCACGTTGTCGAGCTCGGCCTTCGCATATTCGCGCACGAGTTCGGCGGTGACCTTGCGGCCGTCGTCGAGCACGCCCTTCGGCGAGCGAATCCATTGCCACACCTGCGAGCGGGAGATCTCGGCCGTGGCCGCATCTTCCATCAGGTTGTGGATCGGCACGCAGCCGTTGCCGTCGAGCCATGCGCCGAGGTAGTGGATGCCGACGTTGATGTTGTTGCGCAGGCCGGCTTCGGTGATCGGCGCTTCCGGCTGGAAGTCGAGCAGGTTCTTGCCTTCGACCTGCACGTCGTCGCGTTGCTTCGCGATCTGGTTCGGCTGGTCGCCGAGCACCTTGACGAATTCTTCCATCGCGATCGGCACGAGGCCCGGGTGCGCGACCCAGCCGCCGTCGTAGCCGTCGGTCGCGTCGCGCTGCTTGTCCGAGCGCACGCCGCCCATCGCCTTGTCGTTCGCTTCCGGATCGTTCTTGATCGGGATCAGCGCGCTCATCCCGCCGATCGCCGGCGCGTTGCGCTTGTGGCAGGTCTTCAGCAGCAGCAGCGCGTACGCGCGCATGAACGGCACCGTCATCGTGATCTTCGAACGCTCGGCGAGGCAGAAGTCGCGGTCGTTCTTGAACTTCTTGATCGCCGAGAAGATGTAGTCCCAGCGGCCGGCGTTCAGGCCCGAGCTGTGTTCGCGCAGTTCGTACAGGATCTCGTCCATCTCGAACGCGGCGAGGATCGTCTCGATCAGCACCGTCGCACGGATCGTGCCGCGCGGCACGCCGACGGCTTCCTGCGCGGCGACGAAGATGTCGTTCCACAGGCGCGCCTCGAGATGGCTTTCCATCTTCGGCAGGTAGAAGTACGGGCCCGAGCCGCGCGCGAGCAGTTCCTTCGCGTTATGGAACAGGAACAGCGCGAAATCGAAGATGCCGCCGGACACGCGCTGGCCGTCGACCGTCACGTGCTTTTCGTCGAGGTGCCAGCCGCGCGGACGCACGATCAGCGTCGCGACCTTGTCGTTCAGCTGGTACGACTTGCCGTTCTGCTCGAGCGAGATCGTGCGGCGCACCGCGTCCTTCAGGTTGATCTGGCCGTCGATCTGGTTCGTCCAGCTCGGCGCGTTCGAATCCTCGAAGTCCGTCATGTACGAATCGGCGCCCGAGTTCAGCGCGTTGATGATCATCTTGCGCTCGACGGGGCCCGTGATTTCGACGCGGCGGCATTGCAGGTCGGCCGGCAGCGGCGCGACTTTCCAGTCGCCTTCGCGGATCGTCTTCGTCTCGGCCAGGAAGTCGGGGCGCTCGCCTGCGTCGAGGCGTTTCGTGCGCTCGACGCGCGCCTGCAGCAGCGCCTGGCGGCGCGGTTCGAACGTGCGGTGCAGCGCCGCGACGAGCGCGAGTGCTTCGGGCGTCAGGATTGCTTCGTAACCCGGCTGGATGTCGCCGGTGATCGCCATGCCTTGCGGCAGCGTGATCGGGGTGCTCATGAGTCTCATCTCCTTGGTCGGTCAGTTGCGGTTTCGGTGAAGGGGGAAGGCGGCAGCGCTGCGAACGTCATGCACCCGGGCCGGGGCGCGTGCGGTTTGCGGATCTGCCGGACGGAGTCGGGGTGGCGAGGAATGCGAGCAGGTCGGCCATGCCGGTGCCCGTGCCGTCGGGCGGCGCGCCGAGTTCCTCGGCGGGCGCGCCCGTGCGGTTGAGCCAGAACGTCGTGTAGCCGAACCAGACGGCGCCGGCGACGTCCCACGCGTTCGACGACACGAACACGATGCCGCGCCGGTTCGGCCCGAACGCGGCGGTGCCGAGCGCGTAGGCGGCCGGGCTCGGCTTGTACGCACGCACCGTGTCGGCCGACAGCACGCGATCGAACAGCCCGGACATGCCGGCGCTCTTGATCGCGATGTCGAGCATCTGCGGCGTGCCGTTCGACAGGATTCCGAGCGGCGGGCGCGGGTCGAGCGCGCGCAGCTTGCGCAGCGCGGGCACCGTATCGGGATAGGTGGACAGGCACGCGTATTCGTCCATCAGCCGCTTCTCGGCCGCGCTGTTCAGCGCGAGCCCGAGCCGGCGCGCGGCGAACCGCAGCGCATCGAGCGTGATGTCCCGGAACGGGCGATAGCGCGCGCCGGCCGGATCGGCGAGCGTGCGCAACTGCGAGTATTCGATCTGCTTGCGTCGCCACAGCTGCGACAACCGTTCCCCGTGACCGGGAAACATCTGTTCCGCCGCGGCCAGGACCGCACGCACGTCGAACAACGTGCCGAATGCGTCGAAGAGGATTGCGTCGGGAGAGGAGAGTGTCGTTGTGGCCGACATAGCCTTGCGCTCCAGTTTCAGAGGTCAGGTAAATTCTATTCGTGATCGTATGCGCTAAAAAAGACGCTAAACATCACTTGATCTTTTACTTTCATATACCTAATCTTGAGCGGTTTAAGCTATTTGAAGGGCGGCAGCGCCGCCCCTGCGAGTCATGGACCGGTTCAAGCAGATCGAAACGTTCGCCGCGGTCGCGGCAAAGGGCAGCCTGTCGGCGGCCGCGCACGCGGAAGGCGTCGCACCGGCGATCATCGGCCGCCGTCTCGACGCGCTCGAGGAGCGGCTCGGCGTCAAGCTGCTGGTGCGCACGACGCGCAAGCTCACGCTGACGTTCGAGGGCTCGGCGTTCCTCGAGGATTGCCAGCGCGTCATCAACGACATGCAGAACGCGGAGGCGAGCGTGTCCGCCGGCGGCGTCAAGGCGAGCGGCCACCTGCGCATTTCCGCGCCGGCCGGCTTCGGCCGGCGGCACGTCGCGCCGCTCGTGCCGGAATTCAGCGTCGGGCATCCGGACGTGTCGGTCACGCTCGACCTGTCCGACCGGATGGTCGACCTCGTCAACGAGGGGTTCGATTGCGCGGTGCGGCTCGGCGAGCTGCCCGACTCGTCGCTCGTGTCGCTGAAGCTCGGCGAGAATCGCCGCGTGTGCGTCGCTTCTCCCGCGTATCTCGCGCGGCGCGGCACGCCGGCCACGCTCGCGGAGCTGGCGCGGCACAACTGCCTCGCGCTCGCGGCAAACGCGAACCAGCAACGCGGCTGGGCGTTCCAGGAGGACGACAAGGTCGTGTCGATCCGCGTGAACGGCACGATGGAATGCTCGGACGGCGCGGTGCTGCACGAGTGGTGTCTCGCCGGTCACGGCCTGGCGTGGCGCTCGTGGTGGGAGGTCGGCGAGGACATCGCGGCCGGCCGTCTCGTCAGCGTGCTCGACGCCTTCGCGGCTCCGCCGATCGGCATCCACGCGGTGTTTCCGCAACGTCGGCATCTGCCGCTGCGCGTGCGGCTGTTTCTCGATTACCTGAAGCACACCTACGAGCAGCCCGGATATTGGGGCGAGTAGGCCGCGCAGGCCCGCGCGTTTCCGATATGAGGGCGAACCCGCTGCCGGTGCCGATTGCGCGGTTTCGCGCACTACACTCGTAGCAGGCATGTCCGACGCGTCGCGGCCGGCCCGGTCGGGATCGCGGCGAGCGGCGTGCGATTGACGAAGGAGGGCGCGATGTTCCGGCACATCCTCGTTCCAACCGACGGTTCCGAACTGTCGCAGAAGGCGATCGACGGCGCGATCGACCTGGCTCGCGCGGTCGGTGCGCGCGTTACGGCGTACGCGTGCCTGCCGCAGTATCCGTACTCGCCGTTTTCCGAAGTGATCATCGAGCCGCCCGCCGATTTCCGGGCGCGCAGCGAGCGCGAGGCGCGCGCACATCTCGACGAGGTCGAATCGGCCGCGAAGACCGCCGGCGTCGACTGCGACACCTGGACGAGTGTCCATCCGTCGCCGTATCTCGGCATCATCGAGGCGGCCGAACGCGGCGGCTGCGACGTGATCTTCATGGCGTCTCACGGACGCCGCGGGCTCGGCAGCTTGCTGATCGGCAGCGAGACGCAGCGCGTGCTGACCCATACGAAAATTCCGGTGATCGTCTATCGGTAGGGCGGTGGGGCCGTGGCCGCGGGACGGCAACGCGATCCACACCGCAGAAAAAGGGCGCGCCGGACGAAGCCGGCGCGCGTCGTTGCTGGCGGCACGCAGGCCGCGCGGCCGGTCGCGCATGACATCGCGCGCCTGCCGTCTCCTCCCTGATTGTTGTCCGGTGGCCGATGCCGCGCCGTCGCGTGACGGGCCGGCATCGGCGTGACGCTTGCGCGTCGTGCGCTGCTTACGCGACCTTCTTGCCGTCGAAGAACTGTTCGTCTTCGGTCGAGCCGTGCAGCGCAGTGGTCGACGCTTCGCGTTCGACCGTCTGCGTCACCGCGTCGAAGTAGCCGGTGCCGACTTCGCGCTGGTGCTTGACGGCCGTGAAGCCCTTGTCCGCCGCCGCGAACTCGGCCTGCTGCAGCTCGACGAACGCGCTCATCTGCGTGCGCGCATAGCCGTGCGCGAGGTTGAACATCGAGTAGTTCAGCGCGTGGAAGCCGGCCAGCGTGATGAACTGGAACTTGTAGCCCATCGCGCCGAGTTCCTTCTGGAACTTCGCGATCGTCGCGTCGTCGAGGTTCTTCTTCCAGTTGAACGATGGCGAGCAGTTGTACGACAGCATCTTGCCCGGGAACTGCTTGTGGATCGCTTCCGCGAACTTCTTCGCGTACTCGAGATCCGGCTTGCCCGTTTCGCACCAGACGAGGTCGGCGTACGGCGCGTACGCGAGACCGCGCGAGATCGCCTGCTCGATGCCCGGCTTCGTGCGGAAGAAACCTTCCACCGTGCGTTCGCCCGTCAGGAACGGCTTGTCGTTGCCGTCGACGTCGGACGTGATCAGGTCGGCCGCTTCTGCGTCGGTGCGGGCAACCAGCACGGTCGGCGTGCCCATCACGTCGGCCGCGAGACGCGCTGCCGACAGCTTCGCGACGGCTTCACGCGTCGGTACCAGCACCTTGCCGCCCATGTGGCCGCACTTTTTCACCGACGCCAGCTGGTCCTCGAAGTGGACGCCCGACGCGCCGGCTTCGATCATCGCCTTCATCAGTTCGAACGCGTTCAGCACGCCGCCGAAACCGGCTTCCGCGTCAGCGACGATCGGTGCGAAGAAATCGACGTAGCCTTCGTCACCCGGGTTCTTGCCTTCCGACCACTGGATCTGGTCGGCGCGCGTCAGCGTGTTGTTGATGCGCTTCACGACGAGCGGCACCGAGTTTGCCGGGTACAGCGACTGGTCCGGGTACATTTCGCCCGCGACGTTCGCGTCGCCGGCCACTTGCCAGCCGGACAGGTAGATGGCCTTCAGGCCGGCCTTCACCTGCTGCATCGCCTGGTTGCCGGTCAGTGCGCCGAGTGCGTTGACGAACGGCTCGTGGTTGATGAGGCTCCACAGCTTTTCCGCGCCGCGCTTGGCGAGCGTGTGCTCGATCGGGATCGAACCACGCAGGCGGACCACGTCGTCAGCCGAGTAGCTGCGCTTGATGCCCTTCCAGCGCGGATCGGTTTCCCATTGCTGTTGCAGTTCCTGTGCCTGTTGCTGACGCGACATGATGAGCTCCTTGATGCGGTGCGATGCCTGATGGGTTGAATCTGACAGTGGTGAGGCTGTTCTCGAAGCCGGGAGCGGGGTGTTCCGGTTCGCGAGGTCTTGTATAAGAGTCTAGGCAAATCGACCGGAGCGGGACAGGGGGCTTGTCGGGGAGTGGGGTAAATTTTTAGTTGTTTTAAATCAGTATCTTGAAACTGAAATTTCGAGATAAGAAATGCTTTTTTCCATCCCGCAATCGCCCGGGTTGTGCCGCGCAGCATGATTTTTTACGACACAAAAAAATTTTCCGTATCGTGAAATGTGGGGCGGGACGAAAAAAAACCGGCGCAGATGCGCCGGTTGGCTGGATGGGCAGGGCGGCTATCCGCGGGTCTGCCCTCCGTGGGGCGGCCAGTGGCCGCCCGTGCGTGCTTACGACGCGTTGCCGCGACGCGGGCCGCCGCTGCGTTGACCGTCGCGACGCGGGCCGCCGTCACG